>CALMWN010000317.1 GCA_937873555.1 uncultured Clostridia bacterium | reverse complement strand
TTCCTTTAAAAAGCCTGATCAACTCTCCCTTGTCCAGAATGCCTGTTGCAACCATCAGTGCCACACCCACCAATATGTCGCCGGCAATTGCGAGTATGGCATTCATATGGTTCTGTTGTGTAAATATACTGAAAAAGCTGTAAACATACCTGCCGGTCACATATAATACAACTCCCACAACTCCGGGCTTTACAATCCAGTTCCTTACGTCAATCACCATGCCGGTGATTTTGACTACAGTAAAAAGATTCAGCACGCATACGCACGCCATGCTTGTTATAAGGCCCCAGACATAGCCCTTCACACCGTATACCGGTATAAAGAAATATACAAAGCCTATCCTTACCGAATTTCCGATTATGGCATTCTTAAGTGATACCCCCTGCTTCCCCAGCCCGTTCAAAACTCCTATGAGAGTTTGCTGCAGGTATATGAAAACACAGGCAAAAGACATCATATACAGCATGGAACCTATTCTCTCCTTCCTGTACAACAGATTTCCAATCTCATCCGGGTAGGAAAGAAAAACAGCTGTAAAAATAAAACCCAATATGAAAGTTATCTGGATTGATTTTGATATCCTGTAGTTTACGGATCTGAAATTCTTAATGGACATAGCCTCGGAAATTGCCGGAACCAAAGTTGTGGACAGGGATGAAGTGACCAGCGACGGGAAGAACAGCAGCGGCATGACCATTCCCGTCAACCTGCCATACTCCTCCATGCTTTGCTGGCTGTCCAGCCCCCCCGCAATCAGCCTTGCCGGGATCAGAATATATTCTATGGCAGACATGGCTGAAGTAATAAACCGGTTGAAGGAAATCGGAATGGATTGCACCACCAGTTCCTTAATAATCCGTCTTTTACGCATCAAGCCGGTTTTGGGCTTTAATCTCAGGGATTTTTTCTCTTTCAGTTTATAAATTATCAGCAGCACCATGAGGTTTGATATTTCACCGATTGCCATGCCGATGGTTGCAAGTGCACAGGCGTATTCCAGCCCTGAATTCAGGAAGTATGCAGCCATTGCCATCACAAGGCTGATTCTCACTACCTGCTCCACAATCTGCGATAAAGCTGTCGGTACAACCTCCTGTACTCCGTAAAAATATCCCTTTAAGGCGGAAGCAGCCGCGATTACAGGTATGCACGGAATTAGCAGCATCAATGAATAGTACGTTCTCCTATCTCTTAAGATTGTACCTGCAACAAAATCGATATTTAGAAATATGAACAGTGAAGTTATCAAACCCACACCTACCACTATTGCAAAAGCGCATGAGGTTATACGCCGCAAATTGACAAAGTGATTTCTTGCAAGCTCCTCGGCCACCATTCTGGAAACGGTGATGGACATACCTGAGGTCAAAGTGAGTATCACCAGAGAATACACGGGAAATATCATCTGGAACAAGCCAATACCCTCTGCCCCGATAAGGTTTGACAGATAGATCCTGTATACAAAGCCGAGTATTCTCACCACAAAGCCCGCCAGCATTAAAATGATTGCGCCGCTGATAAATGATTTTCTGGTCATTGGTGCACCAACCGAAAAATAATCCTTTTTAATAATATTTTTAAGCATGCGCTTTAATTCTAAACATTCCGGTCTCAAATATTATTAATTGTAAAAAAACGTTTATGATAGTAAAATAATAGATGTGCTATTGAAAGCCCCACGCCCTATTGGAGGAGGAAAAAATGAATAAAAAGCCTGTATTGCTTATCAGCTTTCATAACCAGAAGGCTCTCGGTGTAAGGTACCTGGAAAAGTCCTTGAAATCTGCCGGGTATGAAGTAAACATCATATTTTTCAAGGGGTTTAACAGTGTAAAGCCTGACAGCGCCAGTAAAGAAGAACTGTCACTGCTCAAAGCAGCTATTGATAAAATCAACCCAGGCCTCATTGGCCTTAGCGTAATGACTTCGCTTTACCTCGAAACGGTTTATGCCGTTAATTCAGCAATCAAAAGCAATTTCAACAATATTCCCGTTCTATGGGGCGGTGTATATGCAACCCTTTTCCCGGAAAAGTGCCTGGAACAGGCGGATTTTGTCATCAGGGGAGAAGGTGAGCATGCCATAATCGAGCTTACTGATGCCATATATAATAACCTGCCTTTTGATGGTATAAAAAATCTTGCCTTCAAAAAACAGGAGGGTATAATAATCAACGAAGTACGTGCATTGTGCCAGAATCTTGATGAATTCGGCTATCCTGAAATCGGCGGTGATAATAAGTATTACATAAATAACGATAAAATATCCCAGGGTGATCCCCAGCTTAACTCTGTGAGCTTTGAACTCACAGCCTCAAGAGGTTGCCCCTTCGTTTGCTCCTACTGCTGTTCCGTCAACCTGCACAGGGTTTACAAAGGCATGGGCGGATACGTGAGATTCAGAAGTGTTTCAAGTGTTATGGATGAGCTTAGGGAAGCCAAAAGCAAACTGAAAAATTTGAAGGTAGTGCATTTCTGGGATGAAATATTTTCCGATGACGAAAACTGGATACATGAATTTACAATAAGGTACAAAAGAGAAATAAATCTGCCTTTTGAAATATGGGGACATCCTCTGAAGGTAAACAGGGCTTTTATAAAAAGTCTGGTGGACACTGGGTTGTATAAAGTTGTAATGGGTATACAGAGCGGATCTCCAAGAGTGAGAAAGGAAATTTTTCACCGTGTCGAAAAACAGGAGGATATCATAAACGCCAGCAGAATTCTGGCAGAATGCCGGGTTCCACAGGTCATATATGATTTTATGCTCCAGCACCCCTTTGAAACGGACAAAGACATAAGGCAGACCTATGAGCTTTGTACACAGCTCGCTCCACCCTTTGAGCTGCAGCTTCACGGATTGAACTTTCTGCCCGGCACCGACATCGTGGAAAAGGCAGTGAAAATGAATATATTAAGCAGTGAAGACCTCGAGAAAATAATGTATAGTCCGATTCAGGACCAGTACAACATGTACTGGGGCTATAAAAACACCAGTATGATGTCAAAATTCTGGTATGCTTTGACATATATGTCCCAGTTTGGAATCACCCGGCCGGTTGCCAGGTATTTTGCAAACACTCACAAATCAACGCCTGCAGTAAAGCTTGCATTGATACTCTACAAGATCGCCCGCCCGCTTTCCAGGGTAAGATACCTTTACAAGAAGGGAATGATTGTCCTCAAGGCTTTTCGATAGTACAATCACATAGTACAAGCACTAGGGCAGTATCAGCCTTATTGTGCTGCCCTTTTTTTCCGTCCAGCTGTGGATCCTGCCTCCGTCACGCATATCAATGATCCAGCCGTTACGATAGCTGTATACCAGCAGCCTGTTGTTATTTATCCATTTCATCCGTATTCCGTCGCCTGATATAGTGCTATAAGTATCATAATCAAGGGTAAACTTTTTTTGGACCATACTACCCGAATCTATTATATTCAGCAGAATGAAGCCGCCTTCCCTTTGTCCTAATGCCACCTGTCCGCCGTCCCCTGAAAAGACCACGCTTTGGTCCGGGTTCAGATTAATTTCTCCATTCCTGCTGCTTCTTAGCAATTGGTAATAGCTTCCTATCTCAGTTACCTTCTCACCCTTTAACAAAAAAACCGTGTCCTGCTGCCTCGAAACTATTATAAACGGCCCATTTTCAGATGCAGCATATACGTCATCAAAATTCCATGACAGGCGTGCAACCTCTTTCTCTTTTCCCCCGGTTTCACAATACAGCGTATTTCCTGAAGAATAAAAAACATCCCCCTTTAACGTCTGTCCCGCCATTTTCCATATCTCGCCGGTTTTAGTCCTGGACTTGCCGTTTTTATCGGTCAGGAAGCTTTCCTTATCCGAGGTGACAAATATCCTGTTATTATTTATCCATTTCGCTTCATTGCCGAGAAAAACCATGTCTGTGCCGTCAGTATTAACTACAGAACAACCTTTACTGTTTTTAACAATTATCTTTTTTCTGTCAGGTGAATAAAAAACATTCCCTTTGACAACAAGTCTGCCGTTTCTCTCAATAAAGGTATACACGCCCGTTCCGGCGGTATTTGCCAGAGATACCCTTTTATACCCCGCTCCTTCGGAATAATCATAGAGTACTCTCCCCCCGCCGGGCAGTTCGCCATCCTCATCCCCTACATGAAGTCTGAAAAAATAATCACCAAGCTCCCTTGTCACTCCTTCAGCAATACTATATACATAAGAAGTTCTGTTCTTATAGTCAATCCAGTACAGGTATCTTCCATCTGAGGAAAATGTGGCTGAAGGGTCAATATCCAGGCTTGACACAAGATCCAGCCTGTCATTGTCAATCAGGTATACATTTTTTGCGGATTTTACAATACTTTTGCCGTTTTCATCCGGATACTCCATCCTATCGCCTTTTAACAGACCCGAATCTGATTCCCAAAAGGCCTTATTGCCTGTGATGTCGGTAATTTCAGCAACACCATCGGTTATCTTGTATACCTTCAGATTGCTGTTTATATCATCCACATACCCGGGATAGTAATTGACAAAGGCTGCGTTCCTGTCATCATCATAACTTACGGTAAATCCTTTTAATGTGTGAAACACCTCTTCGGGGACAAGGATACTATCCTTTGCGGCCTGCGGGGCTATGCCCAGTTTTATCTTCCTGCCATCCAGCTGGATTCCGCTTTTTCCCAGCTTCAATACCAGATTCTGTCCGGTTGCATCACTTCTGACAATGTCATCGGAAGCATAATACTTGAATTCCATTCCAAGCTTTTTAAATATAATATTCAATGGAATAAGCAGGAAATTTTTTTCTGTAGCATATGCATTCATATCATTTATTTTTTCACCATTGATATAAAGCGCCTGATCAGCCAACCTGCCGACATTGATGCTTGCAGGTTTGTCAACCGGTTCAGCCTTTTGTACATTATTTGCAGGTATTTGCCTTACCATCTGATTACGTTTTTCGATCATGGTGACAGACACTTTGACAGATATGAAGAACGCAATCATACAAACAATCAGCATTACAATTATGAAAACAGCTGACAGCTTATCCTTAAAAAAACCCATATCGAACCACCTGTAATATCTCAAGTATAAAAATTCTGATAAAAACATTAATATTTGGAAAACATACCTGACCCTAAACTTCTTATAAGATTATATCAGCAATATCATCATTTTGCCACACAAACCCAAACAGTATTATGCTTTGACCTTTACATCCATTTTTAGTATAATTTATTTGGAAGCAGAATCCGATAAGAATTATAACCAGCCAAAGATATGTCAAAGCAAGGAGACCTCCACGGAATATGAAAAAAACTATGCTTACGATTACATCTTTCATAACAGTCATACTTGTTATTCTTCTTACCGGCTCCAGCTACGGATATACATCCAAAGATGTACTTGATGTTATATTCATATCAGGTAATGCATCAAAACAGCATTCTCCCTCTGCAGCTTCCAACAAGGAACGGGATATCAAAATTTCCAGTGATTATATAAGAGAAACCCAGGTATACAATTACAGGGACAACTATGGAAATACCGAAGTAATAACGGGTAAAACCCTGAAAGGTATTGATGCCCTGCAGGAATCCAGGCTTGTTGTCATAGATGCAGGCCATGGAGGAAACGATAACGGTACAAAGGACAATGGCCTTGCAGAAAAGGACATAACCCTTGACGTGGCAAGGCGGCTGGATTCCGAGCTTAAGCGTTCGGGCATCCGCACCTATATGATACGCACCGATGACAGATACATCGACCACAGGGATAGAATACAGCTTGCCAATGATAAAAATGCAGCACTATATATCAGTTTGCATTGCGACTGGTTCAGGGATCCCTCACTAAATGGGACCACAACCCTTTATGATCCATCCGGCAATGTATCGATCGGAGGCCTTTCCGAAATTGAATTTGCCTCTATAATTCAAACCGAGCTCATGAAGAATCTGGAGACAAGGAACAGGGGCATAAATGATAGAAACGACCTGGCTATTTTGAGAAGGGCAAAAATGCCTTCAGTTTTAATAGAGCTGGGATTCCTATCAAACAAAAACGACTCCCTCCTGCTGGGGAGTGAAATTTTCAGGCAGAAATCCGCAGAAACCCTGTCTGCAGGAATCAGGAAAGCGCTGTATAAAATTGACTCCGGGAAATAGATTGCGGGGATAATGTGTGTCTTATTTTACATAATCAATCTCCAGAAGGTATTTTTCCAGCAGTTCTATGATCTCCTGCCTGTCATGCATTTTAAAAACCTTCTCCTTGATGAATGTGGCATTACGCATACCCTTAATATACCAGGCTATATGTTTTCTCATCTCAAGCATCCCCATATGATCACCCTTTTGGCCAATCAGCATATCCATATGCCTGATTGCAGTATTTATCCTCTCTTTTGGTGCTGGTTCGGGAACAATCTCTCCATTTTCAAGAAAGCGGAGTACGCGGTTAAATATCCATGGATTTCCCTGGGCACCCCTTCCTATCATCACAGCATCGCATTTTGTCTGAAAAAGCATCTGTTCTGCATCCTTTGGGCAGGCGATATCTCCATTTCCTATGACAGGTATGGAGACCGCTTCCTTCACCCTCTTTATTATCTCCCAATCCGCACTGCCGCTGTAAAACTGCTGTCTGGTCCTCCCATGAACTGTTACAGCCTTTGCACCGCTGTCCTCAGCTATCCTGGCAATCTCAACCGCATTAACGTGATCATCATCCCAGCCTTTTCTGATCTTCACTGTAACCGGCTTTTCCGATGCCCTTGATACGGCTTTCACTATCTCCGAAACCAGTTTCGGGTTTAGCATCAATGCGCTTCCCTCACCATTTTTCGTTATCTTGGGGGTAGGACAGCCCATGTTTATGTCAATTATATCCGCATCGCTACCGTTTAGTTTCCCGGCGATACCTGCCATAATAGCAGGGTCAGAGCCGAATATCTGGACACTGGCCGGTTTCTCCACTTCACTTATCTCCGTAAGCTTCATGCTTTTTACATCGTTATAATGCATACCCTTTGCACTGACCATTTCAGTACATACCAATCCGCATCCCTGCTCCTTGCACAAAATTCTGAAGGGCATATCCGTCACACCTGCCATCGGAGCCAGGAATGCATTGTTTTTCATCTGCACATTCCCTATTTTCATAAACCGGCAACCTCCTGTTTTCATATTTTACCACAGGAGAACAAAAGAAATCCATAATAATAGAGAAAGACGGGGATGAGAGTCCCCGCCTGCATTACACCATGATTCCATGCACTAGTCTATCTAAGCCTTCCCAGCCTTCCGGGCCTGGTTCTCGGTATGAACAGGAATGTATATATGCCGTCATCAGTCGTCGGTGGGGGAGGCAAGTTGCTCACCGTAACCTTTGACTTGATTATCTCGTCCAATTGTATCTGACAGTATTTGTTTATATTTTCGAACTTAACAGAATACAGATATTTTCCGTTATCCATCTCCTCCCTGACAATATGCCCTTCCAACTTCATATTAAATTCAGAAAGCATGTTGTATACGCAGATATCGAAAAACAGATGATCCCTCTGATCATATTTTTCCTTTGATGCAAACTTGAGTCCACCTGCCGAAATATCCAACAACTCGATATCATGCCATTTAAAGTTGTCCGATGTCCACATCGCAACCTTGCAAATAGTGTAGCTGCAGCGTTGATATTTTCTGCGTTCAGCAAAGTAGGCCATAGAATAGTGCACCTCCTTATTTATTTGAAGCATATTCAGTTATTTGCTTCTGTATACATGGAAGTTGAATTTACGGACTGAAAATGTAAGTATGTCAGCGGATTATATTGAATGATATTTTCTGTTTAAGTTTGTAATTAAATTATACCACATAATTTACAATATATTCAACTTTATCATACCACAGCGTATTTATATGCTATAATATTCACATATTTCTGCTTACAAGGGTGATGATTATGCTAAAGCTCAAAGTGATTGCGTGTGATGTTTTAAACAGGGAAATTTCATATCTTGCCAGCCGGTCAAAATGTTTTATAGATGTTACCTTTCTACGACAGGGGCTGCATGATACTCCCGATAAACTTGGGAAGGAACTTCAGGCCGAAATAGACAAGGCCAATTCCGGCTTTCCGTATAATCATTTCAATACCGCTCCGGATTATGACTATATAATTGTCGGTTACGGGCTTTGCGGCAACGGAATTGTGGGAGTATCAAGCTCAAAACTTCCCATGGTTATTCCGAGAGGCCATGATTGTATAACCATGCTTCTCGGATCAAAGGAGCTTTTTGCAAAATACTTTGACGAATACCCCGGTACCTACTGGTTTTCCTCCGGATGGATAGAGAGAGCCTGGCAGCCCAGCAAGAAGAGATATGAAGCAGCTTACAAAAAATATCTGGAAAAGTACGGTGAGGAAAATGCAGAGTATCTCATGGAAATGGAGCAGTCCTGGCTTAGAGACTACAAAAGGGCAGGCTTAATCAGCTGGGAATGCCTGGATAATTACTCGCATTACTGTGAATTCACCAGGGAAAGCGCCAGGTTTTTAAACTGGGATTACAAGGAATTCAACGGAAGCAGCAGTATGCTGGAGAGAATGTTAAACGGAATATTTGAAGAAAAGGAAGTATTGGTAGTCCCTCCGGGCAAAAAAGTTGTTCCCAGCTTTAAAGAGGATATAATAAAAATAGAATAAAAAACGGCTGGATTTGTATAATTCACAAATCCAGCCGTTTTTTCGTTTTTATCCCAATGTAAACGGCACGTTCCATTTTTCGCCGAGTTTCCTCAAGTCCTCAAAAACAACCTCCGGCATCGGTATACCTTCTTTACGCCTCTGAGCCGCCTTTCTAAGCTCAATCTCGCCCGGGAGGAATATTTCATTGACGTTTTTAGCTTTCGGGGATTCCTTTATTTCTCTTATCATCTGGTCCGTCCTCTTCTTGAACTCTCCTACATCTGTATATTTGGAAATATCCAAAACACTGAAGATGTGCCCTACATTCTGAGGGTTGGTGAAATCATTCCACATGTTGTTCAAGTGAGGTCCAAACATTGCCCCGGACATAACTCCACAGAGTACATCTATCAAAAGGGCCACGGCATATCCCTTGGGGCCTCCGAAAGGTAATACCGAACCTGCCAGTGCTTCCTTGGGATCGGTTGTCACAATTCCATCCTTGTCAATGGCCCAGCCCTCAGGGATCTTTTCACCCTTCTTCCCGGCCATTATGATTTTCCCCTGGGCTACAACGCTCGTGGCCATGTCCATAATGATAGGCAGCTCATTTCCTGCAGGTATTGCTACGGAAAACGGGTTTGTACCCATATAGGGCTTGATTCCGCCCCATGGCGCCATTGTTGAAGGAGCGTTTGTAGCTGAGATACCTATCAT
>CALMWN010000316.1 GCA_937873555.1 uncultured Clostridia bacterium | reverse complement strand
TATGAAAATAACGGCCTTTTATCAGAATGCTTCGACGAGATACTTGCTGATTGATTTAAATTGGGATTTTACAATTACATCGAATATCACTTTTGGAGGCGTAAATGGGACTGAGGAAAGGTCAGAAAGAACTTGTGGAACAGTATAGGGGCGGCTACTGTGCGATTCCTGCAATCCCTGGAGGAGGAAAGACCCACTGCCTTTCACTTTGGGCTGTGGAAATGATAGCCCGGGGCTTGCACAAGCCTGGGAAAATATTGATAGTGACATATATGAACAGTGCCGTCAACAATTTCAAGCAGCGGATTTCCGCAGAACTTAAAAACAGAGGGATCACCGGTGGCAGGGATTATTTTGTTTCAACCATACACGGCCTGTGCCTGCAGATAATAAAGGAAAAACCGGACCTTGTTATAGCAAATGATGAGTTTGAAATAATCGATGGGGTTTCAAAGGTTTCTTATATCAGCAGTGCCATTGATGAGTGGCGCAGACGGAATGAGGATATATTCAGGTTTTATATCGAGGAATCAAATTTAAGCGCCAACAAAGTTGCAGCAACCTGCAAGACCTGGCAGGATAAGCTATGCAGTATAGTGCTTTCTGCAATAGGTGATTTCAAATGCCGGGGAATGAATCCTGCCCTTGCAAAGGAAAAATGCCTTGACCTTCCGAAGGAGTCACTTCTTAAGCTGTCTTCAGAAATATACGAGATTTACGATAGAAGGCTCAAAATGAATGGCATGCTGGATTTTGACGATATGTTGTACAATGCCAGGAAAATTTTGTCGGAAGATACACATCTTCTGGACAAGTACCGCAAAAAATATACTTTTGTCTGTGAAGATGAGGCCCAGGATTCAAACCTCATACAAAGTGAGATCCTCACATTGATAGCCAACGGAAATCTTTTAAGGGTAGGTGACAGCAACCAGGCCATCTGCGGCAGCTTCAGCAACAGTGACTTCACACTTTTCAGGGATTTCTGCAATCTTCCGCAGACTACTGTATACAGTATAACCCAATCCAGCAGGAACACAAGAAATATAATAAACCTTGCCAATCATTTTGTTAGTTATATAAGGGAAAGCCATCCGGTGGAGGAATGCAGGGAAAGCCTGCTTCCGCAGTTCATAGAGCCCGTGGGAGAGGACGATGAACGGAAAAATCCCGAAGAGGAAGGATACGGCATAAGAGCTGCAGTTTTCAAGTCATGGGAGGACGAAGCAAGCAGAGTTGTATCGGAGGTCCGGGACATGATGAAGAAGCACCCTGATAAGACTGCTGCCATTCTCGTGCCTACATCCTGGAGGATAAATGAAGTGGTAAGCCGGCTTGAAGCGAAGAACATTCCCTATGAAGAGCTGGACAACACCTCCCGGGAAAAGAACAGCACCGTCAGGAAGCTCGGGAGGATAATAGACTTTATCTCGGAACCTGAAAGCGGAGAAAAGCTTGCCGATATGATGAACGAATGCTTCCTGCTTGAAAGGTATGGCGACGACGGAAATGAAGATGAGGGAACGGTACCTGTCAAAAGACAGACACAGCAGATGAAGCTTGAGGAGTTCCTGAAGGGATATCCCGTTGAGAACCTGCTTTATCCTGCTGCCGGAGAAATAAGTACAGGTGAAATACCCAAGGATGTCCTGGAGCTGGAGATCTGGAAGGATTTTGCAGAGAAACTTGGCCTGGTAAGGGAATTGCTGGAATTTCCTGCCACTGTTATAGAAAAGCTTATACTTTACATTGCTGAAAAGCTTGATTTCAATAAGGAGGAAAGGGCTATCGCCCAGAAGGTCGCCGGTGACGTACGCTACCTTATGGCCCAAAGCCAGCATTGGAGGCTGAGTGACCTTGCTCTGGAGCTTTTAAGCTCTAAAAACATGTTCAATTTCTTTGCCAACGTGGTGTGGGAGCTGAAGGGGTATGAACCCAAGCCCGGAGTTGTTACGGTGGCAACCTATCATAAGTCAAAGGGGTTGGAATGGGATGTTGTATTCCTTACAAGCTTGAGCTATTCCGACTTTCCCGTTTTATTGAATGATAAATTCATAGGTGAGTACTGGTTTTTGAAGCAGGAGTATAAAAATCCCCAGGCACTTGCGAAAGCCGAAATGCAAAGGATTTTAGAGGGGAAAACAGGGGGGGATTGCATTCTTGAGTCCAAAATCGAGACCATCTCCGAGAGGGCAAGACTGCTGTATGTCGGTATCACAAGAGCAAAACAGCACCTGTATCTTTCGGGGTTCCACTCAAATATCGGGAGGAAGAATGAAATACTTCCTTCAAGATATCTTATCGAGCTTAAAAGGTACATTGACGAGAGGAGCTGAATGAACCCATGGATTTAAGATTTGCAGACCACTTCCTCTTTACGCAGTATTCGCTGGCTACCTTTGATAACTGTCCCCTGAAATTCAAAAAAAGATATCTGGAGAATTTAAAGTGGGACAGCTTCCCTGACGAGGATATTAAAAAAAGACTGGATAAGGGTAATAACTTCCATC
>CALMWN010000315.1 GCA_937873555.1 uncultured Clostridia bacterium | reverse complement strand
ATTTTCTGTACGATTCTTTCTAGTTTTTTTCGTGTTTTATCATCCCAACGAAATGCATGAGCAGTTTCATTCCATTGCTCAATAAACAAATTCAGTTTATTTTCAAGATCGCCTTTGGACTGAAAATGCGATATAGTAAGGCGTTTACGCTTTACTATACTAAACCATTGTTCTATCTGGTTCATCCATGAGCAATGAACCGGGGTAAAATGAAAAATGAACCTGGAGTGGCTTTCTAACCACTTTACCACCTGTTTGCCATGGTGCATTGGAACATTGTCACATACGATATGAATTTTAGTGATTTCCTTTGGGATCTCTTTGTCTAGATACTCCAAAAAATCAATAAATTCAACTTGTCTTTTGCGAGAATAGCATTTCCCGTAAACTTTACCTGTTCTCGTGTCAAATGCTGCAAGCAAATTCAAAGCCCCTTTCCTTTCGTACTCATGTTCACAAAGTACAGGGGTACCGGGAGTAGCAGCTTTAATCTCTGCGATTCTTTTTCTGGCTTGAATGGATGTGTTTTCATCCACGCTTAAGACACATTCCCCTGATGCTAATGGACGGAAATACAAATCAATGAGATTTTTTACACAGTCACAAAACGCTTGATCCCGGGGTTTCTTTTCAGAGAGCCACATATGATGTCTCCATGGTTTCAACTTCTGACTGTTTAATATTCGGCGCACAGTTTCTACTGAAATAGAGGATACAACTCCTGTACGAATAAGTTCTTTTGCAATTTCTGCGCAATCCCACTTATCCAACGATCGTCCTCTTTCAACGGGAACTTCACAAGCGATCTTTATGATATGCATGGCAACTTCTGCATCAAACACTGGAGGGCGACCTTTGCGGGGTTGGTCTTCTAAACCACGTACTCCGTTTGCGCAGTAACGTTCTGCCCATTTTCTTACAATGGAACGGCTGAGTTGTGTCCGTCTGCTGACCTCTGAAAGGGATATACCCAGAGCTAATAGCAGAATTATTGCTGCACGGACTACCAACGAATGTGCCCGTTTCCGGCTTCTTTTTAATGTTTCCAGTGTTAGTTTGTCTTTGGGGCTTATGTTGATTTTATACTGCTGGGATGGACCTGTCATCAATACACCTCTAGATAAAACACGTTTGTCTAAATGTCAGATTCAGAGGTGTCTTCTACCGCATAGTCACATAGTGTCCACGGGAATTGAGTAAGTATCATCTCCAGCAATTCTTCAATAGTTCCTTCAAAAGGAGTCTGCTCCCATTTACCATTATGACCTGCCATACTCAGAATAAAAATGTCCGCCTTATCATACGTAAACCTACAGCGGTTTTCCTTTACTCCCTCATGTTCACTGTAAATTGCTATGCTTTTGCCTCGTGCAGTTACCTTCAGATGCTCTAATCCTTTTTGTTCCAACAATCTGTTGACGCCATGGATTTTTAATTCTATACGCGGATCAGGCATAAATTCTCATCCTCATTTCAGAACAAAGTGTTTTTAATTATACCTTATCCTATTGGGAAGTGGCTGTCCAGCAGCGGATTAAAGCAATTACGTTTTGGAATTGGAATAGTGTCTGTATTCCTTGCTATTAGTACTCCTTTCTCATTGTTTCTCAAAATCCCTGTAGCAAAAAAATATTTTAACTGGTAACGAACTTACATGGAGCTGTACTTAGTATGGGGAGTATTTTGAACGTCGGCTTTGAGAAGGTATATTTGATGCAAAACCCTCTTAACCTACCTTCTTCTGAAATTATTTCAACATATGTATATAAAGTGAGTATACAATCACTGCGTCCTGACTTTTCTTTCGGTACTGCAATTGGTCTATTTCAAAATGTAGTTGCTCTGATTTTAACTTTGATTGTGAATTTCATATCAAATAAGCTAAGCGACGAAGGATTATTTTAGGAGGGGGGGAGTGTATAGTGACTGGTACAAAGATCTCGGAAAATAGATCGAGGATACATATAAAGAGTAAGATTAATCGATTATCTGGAAGTGATAGGCTGTTTCATATTCTTAACTATTTTATATTAATATCTGTGGGGCTTATAGTATTGTATCCATTAATTTTTACAGTTTCGAGTTCGTTCAGTTCAACACAGGCTATACTTGAGCATAAGGTAATATTACTGCCTGTAGAGTTTACACTTGAATCATATAAAGCAGTTTTTCATTATGCACTTCTAAGAAGTGGTTTTATGAATTCGGTTGTATATACAGCTCTTAATACATTTGTTTCTGTAGTATTACTGCTGTTAGCGGCTTATCCACTGTCCAGAAGGGATATTCCAGGAAGAAAATATTTTCTGATTTTCTTTATCATCACAATGTTTTTTAATGGAGGCATGATACCAAATTACCTTCTGATGAAAAACCTGCATTTGACTGGAACACGAATGGCATTGATTATTGGATTCGCATTTTCTTGTTATAATATGATAATAGTTAAATCATATTTTCAATCAAATATATCATCAAGTCTCCTTGATGCAGCCCATATAGATGGATGTAATGATTTGGATTTTTTTAGGATAATAGTAATCCCTATATCAAAACCGATTATTGCAACAATGGTGCTTTTCAATGCTGTAGGTAATTGGAATGGATATTTCAATGCAATGTTGTATTTGAATAAACCCGATATGTATCCCCTGCAGATTATTCTGCGTGATATTCTATTCATTGCTTCCATGCCTCCGGAAATAGTAAACAATATGGATCAAAGCAGAGTGCAGAGTTTGCAGAATTTGTTTGAACAATTGAGATACGCTGTTTTAGTTGTAGGTGCATTACCGATGATGATACTTTATCCTTTTGTTCAAAAGTATTTTATTAAGGGGGTAATGATTGGTTCGCTAAAGGAATAATCTGTTTTTTCCGTATATAATATGCTCAACTCTAATTGAAAGAGTTAAAGCATTTTATATAAAAAATAATTAATAAAATGGGGGAATGGGAAGATGAAAAAATGGATG
>CALMWN010000314.1 GCA_937873555.1 uncultured Clostridia bacterium | reverse complement strand
ATGCCAAATAAGACAATCTTCGGTTCATTGAACTGAAACAACTGATTGTGGCAGAGGTTGAAACAACCTCTGCCACAATTTTACGGTAAAAATCATTTCATTTCTATAGAAAGATGAGGCGAGGATGACAGTGAATATTTTGTACATACACACTCACGATAGCGGAAGATGGTTCCAGCCGTATGGATACAATATACCTACCCCAAATATCATGCGACTTGCCGGTGAAGGGATTCTGTTCCGGCATTGTTACAATGCCGGACCTTCCTGCTCCCCAAGCAGGGCTGGATTGCTGACGGGGATGTCGCCCCATTCCTGTGGCATGCTGGGACTGGCGCACAGGGGATGGAAGTTAAATGATTATAGTAAGCATATTGTCCAATTTTTAAAGGCACAGGGCATGGAAACTGTACTGTGCGGCATACAACATGAGGCACCGGAGGAATCCATGATCGGGTACGATCAGGTACTCCAGGATCAGAACTATAACATGGGAGCCACGAAGGATGATCGGGCGGACTGGGATAGAATGAATGCCAGGGCGGTAGCTTCCTACATAAGGGAACGGGGCAGCACCTCCTGCAAAAAGCCATTCTTCCTTTCTTTCGGAATGTTCAATACACATAGGGAGTTTCCTCCGGTAGATGAAGAGATCAATCCGGATTATGTCATTCCACCGTTTCCACTCTATGATTGTTCTCAAAACCGGGAAGATATGGCGGCGTATATTACGTCGGCAAAAGTTGTAGATAAGTGTACCGGTATCGTGCTGGAGGCTCTCAGGGAGTCAGGCATGGAGCAGAATACACTGGTGATTTTTACAACAGACCACGGGATTGCTTTCCCAAGGATGAAGTGTAATCTGTATGATACCGGAATCGGGGTTACGCTCATTGTCAAATATCCGGGCAACAAAATGAAAGGCAGGGCTACGGACGCATTGGTATCACAGCTTGACATATTCCCGACCCTGTGTGATATGATGCAGCTTGAAAAGCCTGAATGGCTGCAGGGGGTTTCCCTGCTTCCGCTTCTCGAAGGGAGGGCGGAGAAAGTTAGAAACGAAATATTCTCCGAGGTTACGTATCATGCAGCCTATGAACCGATGCGCTGTATCCGGACCGAAAGATACAAGCTGATCCGTTTTTATGATTACCATAACGATGTTGTCCCGGCGAATATGGATGACTGCTTGAGCAAGGATTTTTTACTGGAAAGCGGATATTTGACGGAATACAAGGAACGAGAGATGCTTTTCGATCTGTATACGGACCCGGTGGAGAGGGAAAACCGCGTCCGGGATCCAAGATATAAGGAAATTTACAAGGAATTATCCCTGAAGCTTGGGCAATGGATGAAGGAAACGGAGGATCCCCTGCTCACATCCGGATACAGGATACCCAAACCGGAGGGAGCCGTAGCAAATAAGTTAACTATCATCAGCCCAAGGATGGATGATTTTGAATAAGGAAGGATCGAATTCGAGATAGTGCTGACTTGGAAAGGCAAGGGTGTTATCCCGAAAGTTTACTTGACTATGGAGGAGACGTAATGAATGTTGAAAAAAAACCGAATCTTCTGATTTTTATGACGGATCATCAAAGGTGGGATATGGCGCCTCCGTTTAAAAGAGCCTTTACTCCCAACCTGGACCGGTTTGCAAAGGAGGCTGCAATATTTACCGAGGCCTACTGTCCTGCGCCTCACTGCTGTCCATCCAGAGCAACCTTTTTTACCGGCCTCTATCCTACGGAGCATGGAGTGTGGAACAATGTGGAGGTAGGAAACACGCTGTCCAGGGGATTGTACGACAATACCCGTCTTTGGAGCGATGACCTCCGGGAGGCAGGCTACAGGCTTTTCTATACGGGCAAATGGCATGTCAGCGCAGAGGAAACCCCGGCGGACAGAGGATGGGAAATGACATATCCCGTTTATGAATGTAAAAAGTCCGAAGGACACCGGATTCCGCCCGATCCCTATGAATGGGAAAAATATTATGGACAGCCGGGTATATGCAAAGGGGAAGAACCCCGGATGGAAGCGCAGATCATTAGGCCGGGTTACCCTTTGTACGTCCAGTATGGTGAGCGTGAGAACCCTTTCAATGATGGGACGGTCGTGGAAAATGCAGTGAGAACTATATTGCAAAGAGAGGCTTCCGAAAAACCCTGGTGCCACTTTGTCGGTACACTGGGCCCGCATGATCCGTACTATGTCCCCAAAAGATTTCTTGATATGTACAATATAGAAGATATTAAGCTTCCTGAAGACTTTTACGATTCCATGGAAAACAAGCCGGCGCTTTACCGCAGGACAAAAGACCGGTACAGCCAGCTGACGGAAATGGAGCACCGGAAGTCCATTCTCCATTACCTTGCCTTCTGTACCTATGAGGACCATCTCTTTGGAGAACTGCTCAAAGCGCTGGAGCAAAAGGGAGAATTGGAGGATACCATTGTTATTTATACCTCTGACCATGGAGATTATGTGGGAGAGCATGGCTTGTGGGCAAAAGGCTTGCCTTGTTTCAATTCTGCCTATCATATCCCATTATTGATACGCCGGCCGGGATCGGGGGGGATCAAAGGGGAGCAAATAAATCATTTTGTGACGCTGGCAGACATGGCGCCTACAATCCTTGAAATGCTGGAAATTCGTGCGGATAGGAGCTTTTCGGGATACAGCCTCGTGCCACTGCTGGAAGGGCAAAAACCTGTAAATTGGAGAAGTGAAATATACACTCAGACCAATGGAAATGAGCTTTATGGAATCCAGAGATCCGTTATGACAAAGGAATGGAAATACGTATACAACGGATTTGACTATGATGAGTTGTATCATCTAACGGAAGATCCACATCAGATGTATAACCTGATAGGGGATCCCCGATATGATGGGGTAGTCAGGGAAATGTGCATGAAGCTTTGGCGCTTTGCCTATGAACATAAGGATGTGTGCATTAATCCTTACATTATGGTTGCACATGCTCCGTATGGGCCTGGAATCATATTTGAAGAAAATCTGTAAACTATCATTCCATAGGGAATTTAAACAGAGATAGGAGGTCTACAGTATGAACTTTGTATTTTTCTTTCCGGATGAGATGAGTGCTTCGAGTGTCTCATGCTATGGAAACCCTACGGTAAAAATGCCGAACTATGACCGGTTGGCTGAAGAAGGAGTACGCTTTGAAAACTGCCTTGTACAGAACCCTGTGTGCTCCCCGTCCCGGTGCAGCCTCATGACGGGTTTATATGTACATAACATGGGGCACCGATCCCTGTGGCATCTTCTCAGAACCCATGAGCCCAGCCTATTCCGGTATCTGAAGAATGCAGGCTATGATATCCAATGGTTTGGTAAGAACGATCTATATTCTCAGGAATATCTGGATGAAATCTGTGGTGATATCGAGGAAAAGCGAAATGGCTACCGTACCAGACCCAGCCGGAAGCATGGGCACGTCCACGGTTGGACTAACCCCTACCAACTGGAAGATCCCAAGTATTATTCCTTTCTGTTCTCGCCGGTAGAGGATGACGGAGAAGAGGCTGCCCTGGATGAAGAAATTGCTAGAGCTATTGACTATCTTAATAACTGGAAGGAAGGCGATAAGCCTTTCATGTTGTTCCTACCCATCATTATGCCCCATGCGCCCTACGATGCACTGGAAAGGTTCCACAACATGTATGACCCTGCGCTCTTGAAGGATCATTTGGTTCAGCCTGAAGAAACTTCAGGGAAGCCCTCCTACGTGGAACTGATCCGCAAATACAGGAGGCTTGATCAACTGGAGCCGGAATTTATGGCAAAGGTCTATGCTACCTATCTGGGAATGAACAGCTATGTGGACTTCCTTCTAGGGGAGTTGATGAACACACTGGATGAAAAGAGACTCTTTAAAAATACCACCCTCATTGCCTCCTCGGATCATGGGGACTGGTATGGTAATTACGGGCTGGTGGAGAAGTGGCCTAATGCCATGGATGACATGTTACTCCGAGTGCCTTTACTGATAAAGACTCCGGGCAATAAAGCCGGGCATGTGGTCGGTGAGCAGGTAGAACTTTTTGATATCATGCCTACTGTACTAGAACTGGCAGGAATCAAAGCAGGACACACCCATTTTGCCCAGTCTCTGGTACCCCAACTGGGAGGAGAGGCAGGGGATCTGGAACGGTATGTGTTTGCGGAAGGGGGCTACGACAACCAGGATGAACGGTGCTTCGAATATCAGCCACGAGGGAATGGACTGTTGAATGAAAAAAACATTTATTATCCAAAAGTAATGCAACAGAAAGAATATCCCCAGAGTGTATGCCGCACCACTATGATACGTAGCCTGACCAACAAATTGGTGTTGAGAACGTCAGGTGAAAATGAACTATATGATTTGGTAAAGGATATGAAAGAATGTAATAATGTATACCATGACAAGGGTTACAGTGAGGTAAGAGCTGCACTGGAAGCTCAAATGCTCCGCTGGTATATCCGTACAGCAGATACAGTCCCTTTGAACGATGACTACAGGAGTTTTAGCACAAGAGGAATGTAGGTTAACAATATAAAAAGGCAATTTCAAATCCAGACAAAATTTCTGCTCTGTTTGAGATTGCCTTACTCTCATTAGAATTTGTAAAACTGTGAAAACCTTGAAAATCAAGACTTGTTAAAAAATGATATAACAGAATATAACTGGTTAGGACGCGGAAAAAGCCTTGCCTGTGACTTTTAATCAAGGTATCCCGCGTTCGAGTCGCGAATGGCTCACCAAAAGCTTGCAAAGTGTTGGAGAAATCCGACACTTTGCAGCTTAAGTACGTTGGACAAGGGGGATTGCAAGCTGGTATAAAATTCTTGATAATTTTTGAACATTTTGCTTGACTTTTTACCCTTTCCCCGTTAGAATATATTTTGTCGGTCTGACAGCCGGCAAAACAAGTAGTCGGCCCATTGGTCAAGCGGCCTAAGACACCGCCCTTTCACGGCGGTAACAGGGGTTCGAATCCCCTATGGGTCACCAA
>CALMWN010000313.1 GCA_937873555.1 uncultured Clostridia bacterium | reverse complement strand
CACCGAAACCTCCCGCTGAACCTTGGCATATTCAATATTCAAATCGGATAATTTTCTCTCCGCCATGGCTGGAAAACCCGGTGATAAAAAGCAGCTGATGTCCTTCAACGGAAGGGATTTTTTTGATTATGCACGTCCTTTGAAGCTTGCTGACGGTGACTTCATAATGTATTTCAGGTATGATCAGAAAGAGTGGTTTACATTGATCGACCACTTCAGCAGGTTTATCTTAAGCAGTCTGATGGTTGCAATAATTGCGGCCCTGATGCTTGGATATGTTCTTTCCAAGACAATCACAACCCCTATTGTAAATATAATGCACAAAGCCAGAAAAGTTGCGGATGGTGATTTCGACCAGCCTCTGGAGGTAAAGTCCGAGGATGAAATAGGAGAGCTGACGAAAACCTTCAACTATATGGCGGCCACACTCAAGCGCAATCTTGTTGAGATATCGAGTGAGAAGAACAAGGTAGAAACGATATTGAATTACATGACGGACGGGATAATAGCTTTCAATCAGAAAGGGGAGCAAATCCACATTAACCCCTCGGCATGCAATATTCTTGGACTGGATGAATGCGACTACGATTTTGAGACATTTTCCAAAAAATATGATATGGGAGTTACACTGGAAGAGGTTTCCTACCTGCAGGATCTAAGCACAAAAGAAAAGGATATTGCAATAGGCGACAGGTTTATCAGAGTTTATTTTGCACTGTTCACTGATGAAGAGAAAAAAACGGAGGGTATTATTGCAGTCCTGCATGACATCACCGAGCAGCAGAAGCTGGAGAGAATGAGGAGGGAATTTGTTGCAAATGTTTCCCATGAGCTGAGGACGCCTCTGACATCTATAAAAAGCTATGCTGAAACGCTTCTGGACGGGGCGATGGAAGACAGGGAAACATCGGTACGGTTTCTGAGCGTTATCGATTCAGAAGCGGACAGGATGACAAGGCTTGTAAAAGACCTGCTGCAGCTTTCAAGACTGGACAACCAGCAGATGCAGTGGAATATGGAGGAAGTGCACTTCGCCGAGCTTGTAAAGAACTGTGTGGAAAAGCTGCAGATCAATGCAAGGAACAAGGAACAGCAGCTTGAAAGCTTTGTAATCGGAGATATACCCGATATAAAGGCTGACCGGGACAGAATAGAGCAGGTCGTTATCAATATACTGGGCAATGCCATAAAATACACGCAGGCAGGCGGCAGGATAACCGTGTATATAGGCAGGACATACAATCATGTATATGTGAAGATAGCCGACAACGGGATCGGGATTCCCAAAGAAGACCTTTCCAGGATATTTGAAAGGTTTTACAGGGTGGATAAGGCCCGCTCCAGGGAGATGGGAGGAACGGGGCTGGGATTGTCCATTGCCAGGGAAATAGTTGAGGCCCACAACGGCAGCATATCGGTTTCAAGTGAAGTGGGTAAGGGTACGGAGGTAACGGTAAGACTGCCCATTAATGGTTAAGAAGTGTAATTTAATCTTAAATGCACTGTAATAGATTTGTAACATAAAATATTGTATAATTATATTATAAAATCAGGAAAAAATATTTATATATTAATACATATTTAACGTTTTTTGATTATGAGGTGTCTTTGTTATGTTAAAGAGAATGTGCTGCATTTTAGTATTTGCCGTTTTATTATGTCTTTCGGCACTGCCGGTATTCGCAGCAGTTGATGACAGACTGAGCGACGAAGTTTACGACAGAAACACAACCTCGTCGGAAAAGCAGTTTCTGGTTCAAATTACCCGTCCTGAGAAAAGTGAGTATTTTTGTTCTTCCAAAGCATACACTATCCGGTGTCAGACAGACAAGGACAATATACGTG
>CALMWN010000312.1 GCA_937873555.1 uncultured Clostridia bacterium | reverse complement strand
TAAAGTACTTTTCTATGCCATCTACAATAGCTTTAGCAATTTCATCCTTAAAGCTGTCCTGCCCTAATAATTCCCGTTCCTTTTGATTTGATATAAATACAGTTTCAATGATAACTCCAGGGATTTTTGAGTAATTCAATAAATAGAAGCTGGGGCTGTTTTGAGGGTCATGCACCGTTCTTTTTTTACCGTCTATCATAATACCATTTAGTGCTCTTTGGACACAGTAGGCTAGAGTCTTATTCTGAGTAAATCGTTCATTATATAATACGATAGTGCCGTCAGCATTTGAATTTTTTGCGTGACAATTTCCATGAATACTTAAAAATAGCTGGGCATTGCTATTGTTTATTATATTGGCTCGTGCCTTTAAGTCCCTTAAGTGCCTGCTTCCGCCATCGTTACTTAAACTGTCAAGTGATTTATCCATATCTCTTGTTAGGATAACCTTGTAGCCCTTTTGTTCAAGATAAACCTTTAGTCTTTTTGCTATGTCAAGGTTTATATCCTTTTCTAAAACGCCATCCTTTGAAGTTCCCCCATCAATACCTCCATGACCCGGGTCTATAACAATAGTCCTGGTGTAAGAGCTATTGAAGGTATTTGTTGATAAATTTACTATTCTAAAGGATATTATCAAAGCTGCCGCTACAGCAATTGTTAGAACAATTACTATAAATAACACCTTTTTACTTATACAAACAATACGGAATTTCTTCATATTCACCATCAATAGATCAAATTTCTCTTATAATTCTATTCATTACGCTGATAGTATATGTAAATGGACATCCAGAGCCAATAATTGTTTTTTCGATATGAATATTATTGATTTCAAATGTTTTTTTCCCATACAACTCTCCCACTTTTTAATCCTTTTTATAAAGAATTATGTCTTACCGCTTTGAATTCAATACCTGACGCACCTTTCAAGCTGCTCGATCACTGACTGGCATTTTGGAAAATCACTTATTGAGATACTTGCTCAAATTCTTTTTTAAAGAATAATGCAAATATAGTACTCAATATTAATGTTTGAATTGTTATTTCTTCTAATGTAATTAATGCAAACTGAATTGGATAATGCTCAGGTTTAAAAAATACAAAATGTTCTATTAAACCTCCTGAAGCAGCAATATATCCTATAATAAGAATAATGCCTCCAATTAGAACGGAGCCTCTCCATTTCCCTAATTTTATAATTTGAGGCAGCAATGGCATTAGAATTAAACCAAATAAAAATCCTCGTAATAATTGGGCAGAAAATATTAAAATCTGTAATGAATTAACATGTGGATCTTTTAAATACACTATTGCATTAGGTGAAGGTGGATAAAATTCACTCGCACCAAGTAAAAACTGTGCCACAATTCCTGCTAAGTAATATGTGAAAACCTGCGAAAACATTATAATAGCAACAAATTTGATTGATTTCCTATACATAAGATCTTCCTCAACTTTATAACCACACTTAAATTATTAGTAAAGCTTATCCTATTTTCCGTAGGAAGCAGCGAATATTTTTCCCCTTTGATTTTCAAATTCTAGGGCAGTAAACACTTTACTTTTCTGTAACTGGTTTTCTATCCATGCAAGGAACATTAAATTGGCAGAGAGCACATCCTGCCCTTAATGAGTCTTTAACAATATTATCATCATAGAACCCTGCAATTCTCTGTTATTAGTCCTTCATGAAGGCTATACGGCACAAAATCCAAATACTCCGAATCAACTTCCTTTTTACATTATAATCCAAAAATACGAAGAATGCAAAACTGACGTTACCTTTAGATGGTGACGTGCTTCTGACTCATTTTGTATGAAATATTGAAACCCGCTAAAATAAAGCATTTCATTAAAAAAGACAACCTTCTGATCCGTAGCAAGACAAAGTATTTATGGTAAACTAACGATTTGTGAGTCAATGCTTGGTATTATCAGTATTTGAAGTCTATGTTGTAGGTTAACAACCATTCATAAAGATTTATACCGTTTGTTATATCACCCTCAATTAAAATAATTTCATTATTATTAATGTCTTTATGAATTTTATTATAACTCTTTTGTTAAGATTTTTATAATCCTTTCTAGTATGATAAATGGCCGAAACCTTTGATAATGCTGTCAACAAAACCATCACTTTGTTCAAAAATTCTATCTCAGAGAGAACTGACAATCAGAAATTTTAATATTGTCTTAACGGGCAAAATTGTATACACTATAACAAAACCTTTAACTCATGTCGTATTAAATGGTGAAGAAAATGCAGGAAAGTTCCCAGGCATATATAGCCAAAAGGAATTCTAACAATTCCAAAAATATTCTTACTGTAGCATTATATGCATTGATGTTGATATATGCGGTTTCATTTACAATGATAGGTCCAATGATGTCGATTCTGATCAGGCATTATCAACTGCGCATATCCCAGGGAGGCCTGATGGTTACCTATCAAAGTATTGGCGGTATTGTCTCCATTATCCTTGGTGGAATTCTTGCCGACAATTTTAAAAAGTCCAAGCTTATTGGTATCGGATTCGGTTTATATAGTATTGCGTTGTTTGTCATCAGCCTTACACCTTCCTATTTGCTATTACTGATGGTTTTTTTCATTCTCGGAGCAAGTACCAAGCTTGTAGATACAGTTACAAATTCTTACATTGCCGACCTCCATTCCGACAACCGTGGAAAATTTCTTAATTTTCTGCATGTTTTCTTTGGAGCGGGGGCATTGATCGGGCCTTTATTTTCCAGGTATCTGATTTCCAAGGGGGTAAATTGGAGCCAATGCTTCCTTTATCTTTGGGTTGCTTCTACTGCTATATTTTTGATCTATATAGCAATGCTGTTACTGATTCCTGACCTGCATGACAAAAAAAGCAGCACTGTCACTACGGGTTTTTTGAAAGTTTTATCAAACTTGAAAATCTGGATTTTATGCCTGATTATTTTCATGTATGCCGGTCACCAGTCAGGAATTAATATCTGGTTTCCTATGTATGCCGAAACAGTTTTAAAAGTTTCCACGCTTTTATCCAGCTTGTCCCTATCCATATTCTGGGCCGGAATTATCCTGGGAAGGCTGCTTTGCATCAAATTACAACAGAAATACAATGTACGGCATATTTTGTTTCTTGGCAGTCTGCTTGGAGGGTCTGTTCTAATTTCCGGCATTCTCACACAAAATCCCAGTCTTATACTGGCTTCTGTTGGCTTGGCTGCTTTATTTACAGGGGCCACAATCCCCATGCTGATAGCAATTGCCTGCAGTTTATTTCCCCGAAACTCTGGAGCTGCTTCTTCAATCCTGTTTTTCAACAACTCCATTGCATGGATTCTGTTTCCCTGGTTAATCGGAATAATAGCCGAATACTCCAATTTCCAGTCAGGAATGCTGCTCACAGGAGTTTCTTTGTTGATCACATCCTTGGCGTCTATCGCCATTCCCTCTACGAAGGATGATATTGACGGATAAAATCCTAAAGCTCCTTTTCCCCGGAAGCACCCCCATCAGTGATTGTGCTGGGACAATGGGGACAGTACTGAAAAAGGGAACCAAGAAACTATCTAAGGACTTTTAAATTGCTTTTGAAAAAGGTTGAAATCCTGACATTAATATCCATGCTCTAATCGCCATACATTTGCCACTAGAGGCCTTGAAAGTGGCATAGAATTTGCATTTTTCTCCTTGTGTTCTTTCTGAATTATTTTTTGCTTCCTGTTTATGTTTCTTAATATATCATTAAATTCTTTTTCTTTCTTCAAAGTGAGTATGAAGCAGCCTGTGAGCTTCTTCTCCGAACGGCTCACCTAGATATTCCTTGTATAGCTTTAGTATTTCAGAGTTTTCATGTGATTTTCTTAGTTTTTTATTTTTATCCTCTCTATAGATAGCTTCTTGACGTTTTTTTACAATCTCATAGTTGCCATGATGATACGGCTGTCCTCCTCCTGCTATACAACCTCCAGGGCAAGCCATTATCTCAATGGCATCATATTGTACTTTACCATCTCTGATTTCTTCAAGCAGTTGCCGAGCATTTCCCAACCCGCTTGCAATACCAATCCTTAGAGTTTGGTCAGCTATTTTTACAGTTGCCTTTCTAAGACCACCGACTCCTCTCAACTGTTCGAATTCGATTTTTTTTAATTCCTCTCCTGATATCCATTCATAGGCCGTTCTGATTGCCGCCTCAATAACTCCTCCGGTAGTCCCAAAGATTACAGATGCCCCTGTGGTCTCTCCTAATGGTTTGTCATATTCACTATCTGGAAGACTTTCAAAATCTATACCAGCCTCTTTGATCATAAGTCCCAGCTCCCTTGTTGTTACAACAATGTCCACATTATTATGCTCATCCTTTGTCAGTTCAGGGCGCTTTGCTTCAGCTTTTTTGGCAATACAGGGCATAACTGAAACAACAACAATGTTGTCCGGATCTATGCCATTCTTCTCTGCATAATAGGTTTTGACTATTGTTCCAAACATAATATGCGGTGATTTACATGTAGATGGAACTTCCAAAAGCTCAGGAAACTGATGCTCAATAAATTTAACCCATGCAGGACAGCAACTGGTAAGTATCGGAAGAGTTTTATTGTTCTTAATTCGGTAGATAAGCTCTGAAGCCTCCTCCATAATGGTCAGATCCGCACCAAAGTCAGTATCGAATACCGCATCGAACCCCATACGTTTTAATGCGGTTACGAGTTTACCCGTGACTATGGTCCCCGGTTCCATTCCGAACATTTCTCCTATCGCTACACGGATTGCAGGAGCAGTTTGAACAATAACATGCTTATCTGGATCATTCAGGGCCTCCCATACCTTGCCGGTGTGATTTACTTCTGTAAGTGCAGCTGTAGGGCATACCGCCACACATTGCCCGCAGTATGTACAGGAAGACTCAACCATCGGTATATTGAAAGCCGGTCCAACAAAAGCATCAAATCCACGGCCGATACCGGATAAGATTCCGCAGGTTTGAACCTCATTGCACATAGTTTCACATCGTCTGCAGTATATACACTTGTTTGCATCTTTAACAATGGCATCACTTGATATATCCTTGGGATAATCTATTCTTTCACCTTCCCACCGGATTTCCCTTATGCCCAGCTCTGCTGCTAAGGCTTGCAGCTCACATTCTCTATTTTTAGGACAGGTAAAGCATTCGTTAGGGTGGTTGGATAAAAGGAGTTCTACAGACATTCTCCTTGCCGTAATTGCCCGAAGCGTATTTGTAAGTACTTCCATCCCTTCACTAACCGTTGTAACACATGACGGGACAAGTTTATTCCGGTTATTTTTCGAATCCACAAGTTCCACCATGCAGACTCTGCATGAAGCTGTTTTATTTACCATTTTCATATCATGCAGATCCAGATGGCATAAAGTTGGAATCTTCACACCGGCTTCATGTGCAGCCTCCAATACAGTAATACCCTCAGGAACCGTTAAATCCTGATGGTTTATTTTTATGCTAATCTTTCTATTATCTGCATGTTCTTTTTGAACTCCTGCCATAATTTTTATCTCCTTAGGATTTTATCCCTATTTTATTCTTTACGGCATATTTACCTTCACCCCGGGGATGGTCTGCATCCTTAACAAATGTCAAATACTCGTCCCAAAAATGTTTCATTGTGCTGATAACCGGGTTTGGAGCAGTTTGCCCAAGTCCGCATAGTGAAGCATCTTTTACCATATATGCCAGCTGTTTTAATGCATCAAGGTCAGCCATTGTACCTTTTCTGCTTGTAATCTTATTCAGCATCTCATATAACCGCTTTGTACCTATCCTACATGGAGTACATCTTCCGCAGGATTCATCCATTGTAAACTCCAGATAAAATTTTGCGATTCTCACCATATTATCTGTTTCGTCCATTACAATCATACCGCCCGAGCCCATCATAGACCCTATGCTAATAAGACTATCGTAATCCATCGGGATATCCAGATATTTTTCCGGTATGACTCCGCCTGAAGGTCCTCCGGTCTGTACTGCCTTGAATTTGCGGTCACCCTGTATTCCTCCGCCTATGTCATATATAATCTCTCTTAACGTAACACCCATAGGTACTTCTACAAGGCCTACATTTTTTATTTTTCCTGCCAGAGCAAACACCTTGGTTCCCTTGCTCTTTTCAGTACCTATTGATGTAAACCATTCCGCCCCTTTAGTTATTATCTGAGGAATATTTGCAAAAGTTTCTACGTTGTTTACACAGGTGGGATAACCCCAATATCCTTCTTCGGCAGGATAAGGCGGCTTGTAATTCGGTTCCCCGCGTTTACCTTCACATGAATTGATTAGTGCTGTTTCTTCACCGCACACAAAAGCTCCGGCTCCATATTTCAAATTGATATCAAAGCTAAAATCTGTTCCGAAAATATTTTCCCCTAATAGTCCATTTTCTCTGGCTTGTTTTAAAGCGGTATTCAACCTTGAAATTGCAAGGGGATATTCCGCCCGGATATAAATGAGTCCTTTACCCGCCCCTATAGCATATCCGCCGATAGCCATTGCTTCTATGACAGAGTGAGGGTCTCCTTCGAGTATGCTTCTATCCATAAATGCACCCGGGTCTCCTTCATCGGCGTTGCAAATTATGAACTTTTCTTCACTCTCCTGTTTTTTTGTAATCTCCCACTTAAGTCCTGTTGGGAAACCTCCACCACCCCGGCCCCGGAGTCCCGATTTTTTTACTTCATTTATAACATCATCTCTTGTCATCAGGGTTATCGCTTTGCCTAATGCTTCATATCCACCAAACGCTATATATTCATAGATATCTTCAGGGTTTATGAGCCCGCAATTGCGAAGCGCAACACGAAGCTGTTTTTTATAAAACGGCATGTCTTGCTGTTTCTTTATGATTTCATTTCCCTCTGTCTCCCTGTATATTAGCCTTTCAACCACTCTACCTTTGATGATGTGTTCATCTATAATATCCTTGGCATCTTTGGGATCAACTCTTACGTAAAAAACATTGTCTGGCTCTATCTTGACAATTGGTCCCTGCCCACAGAATCCAAAGCATCCCGTTTTAATAATACTAACTTCTTTCTCATATCCACGTGCTTTAAGAATGAGTTCCAGGTTTCTTTTAACCTTTTCACTTTCACCAGCTAAACAGCCTGTACCACCGCAAACCATGATAGTTGTTCGAGTTTCTGCCATGAGGTACCTCCTTTTCAAGTTTTATGCCCTATCGAAATCTACTTTTAAAACCATATTCTCTACTGGCTTTCCACCCTTTATATGCTTTTCTACAATATCGTGGACTTTGTCTTTCTTCACATTCCCGTAAAGAACAGGCTTTTGACCGGGCATATTGACCTGTACCGTTGGTTCTGAATGGCAGTATCCTATACACCCTACCGTTACAACCTTCACATTACTTAAGCCTTGCCTGTTGAGCTCCTCTTTAAAGGTGCTCAGTGTCTCCCTGGCACCGGAAGAAATCCCGCAGGTAGCCATTCCAATCAGAACTTCTATCATATCTCCCGTATTTTCATTATTTTGTCTTAAACTCACTTTATACCGGTATTCTTCTCTTATTTTCCTCAACTCATCAAAGGACTTTATTGTCATTGCTGCACCTCCCTGTCACGGTAGGAATTCAGAATGTCATCCAGTTCTTCTTCCTTAACGCGTCCATATACCTTGTCATCTATCATAACAACGGGCGCCAGGCCGCACGCTCCTATGCAGCGGACATCCTTAAGCGTAAAGAGGCCATCTTCAGTAATCTCATTTGACTCTATTCCAAGCTTTTCCTTAAGCCTTTCTATAATTTTGTCCGATCCCCTGACAAAGCAGGCTGTACCCATGCAAACGCTGATGGTATGTTTTCCTCTGGGTTTCGTGGTAAAGTAGCTATAAAAGCTCACAACTCCAAATACTTCTGCACCGGGAATACCTAATTTTCTAGCAACAAAAAGCTGAATATCCCGCGGCAGATAGCCGAATATATTTTGTGCCTTGTGCAGTATTTCTATCAAGGAACCCTTTGTGGTCTCCAAATTATTAATAAAGCCTTCCAGTTCATCAAACTTTTCCTTTGGTAAATTTTCTTTTACAGGTGCTGTTACACTGATCGCTTGCGGCTTTGTCATGCAACTTTCACTACCCTTTCCAATATGTAAAATAAAAATGTGCTATATACTATAACTTGTCATATGAGAGAACATTTTATTCAATTCCAGTTATAACAAAATTCAGAATTTTTACTATTTAATAAATGTTTTTACATATTATTACTTTGAGTTATGTGGATTATATATCAAAATGATTAATAGAGATATTGCGAAACCTATACCTGGGCAAACGATTGATAATGTGATAAAAATGGCTCAAAACTTCTCAATAATCATAGGATTTGGTGTTATTGAAGAAGATGAGAGCAAGTTATCATTGATCCTTGGGGAAAAGTAATAACGTACACTGATGCTGATGGTAATAATTAAATTATGGTAACAGCTGAACTCGACCCCAAAATCCTTAAAGATCGCAGAAGTCATCAGAATTTCCTTGCGGAAGAACTAAGGACTGATATATACAAATTTGAACATTAAAAGTTTATTGCAAAAAAATTTTGAGATAACAAAGGCTTTCAAAGCAGTAAACTCTGAAAGCCTTTATTCATATGGCGCACCCAGCAGAGATCGAATCCACAACCTTCTGATCCGTAGTACGCAGGTCAAGTGTCATGTATAGTTATACCCTGTTACTCTGAGTCAGTAAATCAGTAGTCTCAGAAAATTGTGCTTGTTTTCTGTTATGCAATGTTATTTCAAATTACATTCTGATTGTGGTATGCTTGTGGTAAGCTGCGTATAAACATGATACTTACCTTTGCTTATCTGTAGTATTATGTGTAAAACAGCTTATGTGACGGCCTTCGTAGACATGCAGCGGCAGTTTTTCAAAAAACATATTATTACCCCTCACTCATTAGTGACATTTGACCTGCCCCCATTTCTTCTGCAACGCTGGTTGCTGATTTTCCATTTTCAATAATGAATTTTGCGGTTCTCTCTCGCATTTCATTTGTATACTTACTGTTATTGCTTGGCATCCTTAGTCCTCCTTTTGTATGCATATGACTTAATAATTATGGCTCAAAAGGAAAAAGTATTGAGAAAAGCTAGATACATGCAAGTCAAAATCATTGAAGCAGAATACTGGAAAAGAATATGACGGAGGTGATCCATTTGAAAGGAGCTATAAAATTAAACGATAACGACTTTGATTTGCTACGGAAAATATTTGAGTTTGGTGGCTATACCACTTCCCTTTCGGTTAATGCCTACCGGAATGATATTTCCAGTGTAGCCGTCTTCTATATCCTCAAAAAGCTCACTGAGGGCGGCTATTTAAGGGAAATCCCCTTCTACTCCGACAGCCGGAAGAATGCGCTTGTCTACCAGGTGACATCAAAGACCTGCAAGCTCTTTGACAATCCCCATTCCTACTACCGGAAACGCCATGAGGATTCATACATCATACGGCAGCTTATAAAGCAGCATTTCCTATTTGAGCCTAAATTCCCGTAAAATTATACTATAAAGGAAGTGCATTGAGCCAAGTGAACAAATCATCAGTGGATAAACCACAGGCGTTTAGGATATCTCTTTGTTTTTTTGTAATTGGCGATAAGAGTTTTTTTCCATCACTAGTATGAACATACTTCAGTTTGCGTAGTTCCTTTAGCACTGACGAAAAAGATAAGCCGGTTTCACTCAAATATACCCTTAACTTGTTTTGCATGCAAGAACGCAATATCAGTGCAAAGAAGGCTATAAACATCTTTCCGTCAGTTGTTTCATCGCTGTGGCAGTGAAGACGTTTCATGTCGAGTTCGTTTTTTAAATCGTCAAAAGATTTTTCTACAACGTCCCGGC
>CALMWN010000311.1 GCA_937873555.1 uncultured Clostridia bacterium | reverse complement strand
AGCTAATAAAGGAAAATTTTGTTGAAGAGGTCGGAAGAGGAGCATCAGGTGAATCGGGTGGCAAAAAACCTATAATTCTTTCAATAAACAGATTTTCAGGTCTTATAATTGCTGTTCATTTTAATAGTAATTTTTGTGAAATTGCAATTACGGATATGAATGGAAATGTCCTGGGAATTAAAAGCTTCACGTTCACTTTGGATGCTGATTATACCAAATCTTTTGATCTGATTATCGAAAGTATCAATTCCTTAAAGGTTGATATGTGTGAATATACAGAAAAATATCCGGTCTTGGCTTGTGGAATATCAGTAAAAGGTCTTATTGATACGGATGAAGGTGTAATAAAGTATACTTCAGCAATTGCTGAATGGAATAATGTCCCAATAGCCGAATACTTTTCTTCCAGACTTGGTATCAATGTTTTTGTTGAAAATGATGCAAGAGCTATCACTTGCATGGAGACTATCAAGTCTAAAAATATTGATGATGACATTTTAGCCTGCTTCAGCATAGAAAATGGTATCGGGACAAGTGTGATAATGGATAACAACATTGTCAAAGGTTCTTATTTTGGTGCCGTTAACTTTGCACATACCATTGTAGATCATAATGGACCGCTATGCAGGTGTGGAAAATATGGATGCTTGGAGGCACATGCCTCAACTGATGCGCTTATGAAAAAGCTGCGACTGGTCAGCAGTGCATTTGACTGCATGAGCTTAAATGATGTTCTCTCGCTTTACAAGCAAGGAGATAAAGTTGTTACTGAGGTAGTTGTTAATGACTTGTGCTATTGGGTTGGGGTAGGTGTTTCAAATTTTCTTGCAGTTTTTAACCCCAAAAAATTAATAATATATGGCAGCGTAGAATTGTTGGATAACAAGGCACAACAGAAGATTATTGAAACAATCAACAAATATTCCAATAAAGTCACATCAAAATCTTTAATTCTCTTTGAAACAAATATTGAAACTTTACACCTAAGGAGTGCAGCTTCGGTAGTTATCAAAAACTTTTTATCCAGTGATCATCATTACAAGTTTAATAAGGCAAGAGGTGAAGCTAGCAATGGTTACAAAGACGGAAAAGAGTGTTATTGATATTACGGAAATCAAGAATCGTCAACTTACTGGAAGCATGGCAACTATAATTTCAATATTGTTATTAGCAATAGTAATTACAGTGCTTTCTTTTGTGTTTAAAGCAAGCACCACATTTAAGTTTTTGGCCTGCATGTCGGCAATAACAGTGCTCTTTATAGCATTGATTTTACTTTTGGGCGACAAATATCTTAAATACACTCTGGTTATTCCAAGTGCAGTTGTGCTGTTTGCTGTTACGATTGTTCCGGTAGCATTTCTTCTGATAATGAGTTTTACTGATGTTAAGCTTATGAATTTCAAGGGAAAATGGAAGTACGTAGGGTTTGATAATTATGTGCACTTTTTTACAAATGACAGCTTGTTTTTGCAGGCTTTTATACGAACACTAGAGTACACTATAGTGGCATTGATAATACAGCTTATAATCGGTATGCTTTTGGCTCTTCTCTTGCAAAAGAAATTTAAAGGGAGAAATATTGTATCCAGTTTTCTTGTGATACCTGTCATGACCTGTCCGATAGTAATAGCAATGTTGTGGAAGTCCATGCTAAACAGTGATAACGGTGTTATTAACAATATACTTCGTTTAATCGGTATGAATGAGGTGCATTGGCTTACAAATGAACCTCTTGGAATTTTCCGGATTATACCATTTGCCGGAGATTACATAATAAAATTCCTTAACGGAAACATAGGATTTTTAACAATATTGATTGTTAATACCTGGCAGTGGACACCTTTTGTATTTCTGATGCTGATGGCGGGATTAAGCGCTCTTTCACCAGAACCATATGAAGCAGCTATAGTTGACGGAGCAAATAAGTGGAAGATATTCAGGTACGTCACTTTACCCCTTCTTAAACCGGTAATAAATGTAGTTATAATTATGAGACTTATAGATCTGATGAAGGTCTATGACCAGATATATGCCCTGTTCGGGGATAATATAACCATGAGAACACTAAATATTCACATCTTTGCGATAGGCCTTACAAACCAGGACTATGGAAAGGGAAGCGCATTGTCGGTTATAGTTCTTGTTTTCATAATCTTACTGACAAAAACTTTAATGACTATTAATGAGAATATCGGAGAAAAGAGGTGATGCTGATGGATGGTTTCGTATCTAAAAAAAAGTGGCGAGAAATTGCAAAATATTCTCTGGTGTTACTAGTACTTATAATTTGGGGATTTCCCACAATCTGGCTTGTTATGGGAAGCTTCAAACCAACACAGAGCATTATTCAGGCTAGAATATTTGATACTTATACACCAACACTGGAACACTATATTGAGGTGTTCAAAATGCAGAATTACTTAAAATATACGATTAACAG
>CALMWN010000310.1 GCA_937873555.1 uncultured Clostridia bacterium | reverse complement strand
GCTCTGGGTCTTGCATTCTTCAAGCTTTCACTGGGCATGGGCACCATGATAACCTACAGCAGCTACTTTACTGAGGACAATAATATGATAAATACCTCGGCAAAGGTTGCTCTATCAGATACCCTGGTATCCATGCTGGCAGGCATTGCCATATTCCCTGCGGTTTTCTCCTTCGGGATGGAACCGGGAGCGGGGCCCGGGCTTCTTTTTATTACCATACCGCTGGTTTTTTCTCAGATGCCTTTCGGAAACATATTGCTGATTGCCTTTTTCATATTATCTGCCATTGCAGCCACTACAGCCATGATTTCACTGGTTGAAGTCCCGGTGGCATACTTTTCCGAGTCCAAAGGCTTCTCCAGGACAAAGGCAGTTCTGTTGAATTCTGTGATCATTGCAGTATTCGGTATATTTGCAACGCTTTCAGCAGATACGGGAAGCCTCCTCGGTGGGTTCACGGTTTTCGGGAAAAGCTTCTTCGATCTGTTCGATTATATTTCCTCCAATATACTTTTACCTGTGGGAGGCCTTTTAATCGCACTATTTGTCGGATATACCGCCGGCAGGGACGAGGTTGTAACGGAGCTTTCCAATGGCGGAAAACTAAACAATAAAGGTGTTGCAGGCTTTTTCCATATGGTAGTGAGATACCTGACGCCTGTGCTTCTTATATTGGTATTTTTGAACTCAATTGGGCTAATCAAGCTGTAAACCATGTGATTCTTATTATATAATACAGGTATTGCCGGAATATTACATGGCAAATAACTGCAGAAAGCAGATTGATGGTTAATGATGGAAGACTTTTTTAAGAGCGTATTAAATGAATATGATTTTAAGGATGAAAACATAGACAACTACTCTCCTTTGGTCCTTGCATATATAGGGGATGCGGTTTATGAGGTGTTTATCCGTACTTTGCTGGTAAGTGAGGGGAATTCTCCGGTTCACAAGCTGCATAAGCGCTCCATTGCTTATGTAAAGGCCAAGGCACAGTCGGATATCATTCACAGGATACACGACATGCTTACACCCGAGGAACAGGATATTGTCCGAAGGGGAAGAAATGCCAAATCGGGAACCATACCCAAAAACGCCGATGTCACTGAATACAAGTATGCAACGGGCTTTGAATCCTTAATAGGGTATATTTACCTGAAAAGGGATTATGAACGCCTGACAGACATTATCAGGATGGCTGTCAAAGAGCACATGTAAACTTGTTTCCAAATATGGTTTTTATTCGTACATAGTAGTATAATTTATCTGTATAAAGTAGTTATGGAAAAGAGATGAATTTAAATGGCCGATGGGAAAGACAGAAGATCCGGAGGAACAGCAGATTTCAAGAAGAACAGGGAATTCAAGATTGAGTTCAAGATGCAGGATTTTATGGATAATGATTTTAACAAGCTTGAAGGAAGAAATCCTGTATATGAAGCATTGAAATCCAACAGATCCATAAACAAGATACTTATAGCAAAGGGTGACAGGGAGGGCTCCATCAGGCAGATAACCGCTCTGGCAAAGGAGAAGGGCATAGTAGTGCAGGAGGTTGACAGATCGATATTGGACAACCTTTCCTCGACACATTCCCACCAGGGAGTGATTGCCTATGCTGCAGTAAAGGACTATGTGGATGTGGACGACATAATCAGGATTGCAGAAGACAGAGGAGAACCACCTTTTATAATAATACTCGACGAGATAACGGATCCTCATAATCTGGGTTCTATCTTAAGGACAGCCGATGCTGTAGGGGCACACGGAGTGATTATCCCGAAAAGAAGGGCTACCGGTCTGACTGCCGTGGTATCCAAGGCATCAGCGGGGGCTGTGGAGTATGTGCCCGTTGCGCGCGTTACCAATATACCGCAGACGATAGAGTATTTAAAAAAGAAGAATATCTGGGTAGTCGGTACAGATTCGGATGCAAGGGAATCCTTTTATAAAAGTGATCTGAAGGGGCCGATAGCAGTTGTTGTCGGAAGTGAAGGAGAAGGGATTGGCAGGCTTGTGAGGGAGAAATGTGATTTTGTGGTCAATATTCCTATGAAAGGTCAGATATCATCCTTGAACGCCGCCGTTGCCGGAGCTATTATCATGTATGAAGTACTCAAGCAAAGGAGCGAATAATGAATATTATAACGGGGCAGAGTGATGCACTGCTATAATATTTTATATACTGCAATTTATGGAGTATTTGGTTATAGACGGGTACAATGTTATAAATGCGTGGGGAGATGTTTTCGACCTGCAAAAAGAGCCTTTGGAAGACTGCAGGGATAAATTCCTGCATATGCTTTCCAATTACCAGGGCTATATAAATATCAATGTTATTGTGGTATTTGATGCGCATATGGTGAAAGGAAACAGGGGAACAAAAGAAAATTTCGACAATCTTTCAATCGTGTATACAAAAGAAAACGAAACTGCCGATAAC
>CALMWN010000309.1 GCA_937873555.1 uncultured Clostridia bacterium | reverse complement strand
GTATAAAGATGGATTGGGGCTGTACAAGGGAGTATGTTCAGGAATTTGCAAGACATTTCGGCTTCCGTTTGAGGTTTTCCTTCCGTGAAGGCGGGTTTGCAGGTGAACTGCTCCGCCTTGGTGCCTCTGCTCCGGTTACCTTTGAGGATATTGAAACAGGAAGCATGATAACCTCATACGGTGCCAAATGGGAGGAATCTGAATTCCTTTCAAAGAGGATAGAACAGCTCTACAATGAGGGAAGTACCGAGGAAGCTGAGAAACTTGTAATTAGCCTGAAAAAGTTGGGATACAGGTTTAAATGGCCTGCAAAAAGTGGAGATTTATCGCGGCGTTGGTGTTCATCTGCACTAAAGGTCGAAGTGTGTGATAGACTTATATGTAATAGCACAGCAACCGCTTCAGGAAAGTTTCTCTTTATTGATGGAGTGCGCAGGGAAGAAAGCACCGGAAGGAGTAAGTATAATGAAATGCAGCTTGCAACAACCAATACGAAGCGGCGGCTTGTACACCACTGGAGGGCTATAATTGACTGGCCTGAGTCAAAGGTGTGGGAGATAATAGAAAAATATAGAGTACGACCGGCGCCATGCTATTATGCTGGATATTCAAGATGCTCTTGCGCAGCCTGTATTTTTGCACTTCCAGGGCATTATAAATCGTACAAAGAGATCTTCCCTGAGAGGTTTGATACCTTAGTAGATTTTGAAAAGAAGCTTGACTTCACAATTGACAACAAGAAGGACCTTCTTTCGTATATCGATGGGTGTGAATCGTGTATTCCAAAGGATATTGACGGCAGGATAATAGAGTACTTACGGGGTGACAGACCGCTTAACGGGTATACCATACTAAAAGATAGAGATACCTGGCAGCTGCCTTGCGGAAGTTTTAAAGGAAGTGGCGGAGGTCCTGTATAAACTGATATTAAAAGTAGTGTTTAGAAAAATACCGGTTTTAGCTTTCTGTATGGAATGTGATTCTTTTACAGAAGACTATTTTTTGGTATAATATAGCCGGGGATATCCCATTATTTTATAAGGAGTTTCGAATTTGTATGGATATTAAATACTATCCTGATAAGCAAACTATTGTAGATGTACAGCAGGTTGATGATCCTTTGCTGATGTGTGTTTCGCATGACGGAAATACAATTTTGTTGGCAAGTGCTGACGATGTCGGAGAACACATTATAATGATAAGGAAATTTGAGTACGCAGAATCAGATTTGGATAAATTTTATCGTGTAGTCATAAATCAGGAAGGAGCTGACTGGACTTTTGTATGTCCATCAAATTATAAAGGGATTGATAATAAAGATGCCAGGATTTTGGCCTTTTATAGTGATGGTGTCTTAGCTATTGGCAAAGCTATAAAGGAAATTGGTTATGATTGTCCGATAGAAATACCAAAGAGGTATAGAAGGCATTTTACAATGCTGGGTGAATAATTTCTATTAAAGGGTGTGATGAGGTAATCTTTTTACTTCATCACACCCTTTAATGCTGTTATTTGACTCGTGGCTTGTCTAATTGTTATTCATACGGTAAATTTACATACGTGTTAAATTTACGTTAGAAATGGTTTTAAGGGCCTTCAAGAATAATATTCAATTCTATTACTTTTCCCACACATCGTCCATCAACTTGCTTATATTATTCTTCCTCTTCGAAGTTTCATTTTTATTGACCGTTATCTCTATTATATCCCCTTCCTGGGCGTCTTTAGGAAGTAAACTCCTTGGTATATTGACCGTACTTTTGTCTGCCAGTTCAACTACTGCGTATTCACATTCAAATCTATCTATAATAAACTGCATACGTCTCTCTCCCCTCTCCCCTATTTTGATGTGCGAAATGTTATATTGGTACCATCTGATATAGAAACTATGGTACCGTTTAAATCTGTCCTATAAACTTTTACATTAGCTTTTGCTAGGGTTGAAAGAGTCTCCTTATGAGGATGCCCGTAGTCATTACCGGTACCACAGGAAATTATCCCAAAGGAAGGTGATACAGCACTAATGAAGGCGGGCGAGGAGCTGGAATGACTGCCATGGTGTCCAAGGCGAATTGCAGAGCTCTTCAGGTCGTATCCTTTGGCCAACATTTCCTTTTCACTCACTTCCTGAGCATCAGCCTCCATCAGGAAGGAAGTTTGTCCATAAGTGAGTTTTATAATCGCGCTATAGTTGTTTAGGTCGTCATATTTCGAATTGTTAGGGGCCAACATTTCCGTTCTGACATCAGGATCAATGTCTAACTTTACTCCTGCAGCTGCAGTTGTAACTTTCAAATTCTTCGCTTTTATCGCCTTCAGTACATCCTCAAAGGTTTTAGTATTTGAAGTAACCTTTGGCATATAAACACTGCCAATATCCAGATTATTGATTACTGTATCGATGCCACCCAGATGATCGGCATGCGGATGGCTTCCTACAACGGCTTCTAAGCGTGCTATTCCCTGCTTCTTTATGTAGTTTACTATATTTTGTCCATCTACATTGTTCCCGGCGTCAATAAGAAGCGCTTTGCCATTAGGAAACACGATAAGGCTGCTGTCGGCTTGACCTACGTCTATAAAATGAATCTTAAGGGTCTTAGCGCTATCGGTTATCTGTTTATTCTGGTTTGACTCAGGTGTTTTGGTTCCATTGGATAAGTTTTGGGCTGGAAGCGGAGTTGTTGTCTTTTCGCTTTTCGCGGTTTGCTGTACTTTTGGTGCCTCTACTTTATCATTTGCAGTACGATGGTCGGTTGGAGCTGAACATGCAGTTAGTGCTAAAAATAATATTGTTACTAAAAGGCTTATAATCTTTTTCATTTAATGAACCCCCTTATAATTATTATTCCTTATAATTATCTTTATCAATCGCATTGATCAGTTTATTAAGGTCTATGTCGAATATTCGTGCCATTAATAACAAATCTACCTCATACATCGATTTTCTGTGCAGTTTAGAGAAGAATTTTGACTTATTAATCCCATACTTTCTGATGGTCTCGGTTATATTCTTTTTTGATGTTATATTTTCAATCTCTGCGTATAGAATATTTCTTAATTGTTCGCTATTTATTATATACGGATAGCCTTTTCCCTCATTTGTATGCAACTCCCAACTCATAAAATCGGGGATTTCACTCAAAGGATGAAACTCTATATTGCACGTTTCAATAAAATCATTCTTCTCTCTTTTGACGGGGCTGCAACTAATTATTTCGACATCTATATTGTTTGAACCGTCGTAAAATGTATTTATGCTTTCTTCATAAGAATATAGTTCAACTTGTGAATAGATATCCAGTTTAATATCATCAAACAATTTTCTTTGGATATATGGTATGAGAAATTGGGCTTCAGTTATGATACCGTGTATAGACCGAGGCTGAAATATAACTTTTATATCATGCCGCTGCAATCGTAGTATCTGCACATTTAAACAACTAATATCGGGAGATCCTGGACTACCAATATTGACTAATATATCTTGATTAAACATCGATTTGCGAAAATTTCTTACAATATAATCAGACATTTAATAACCTCCGTATATGTTTTATTGGTTTATCTCATTAGCATTTTATACAGATTTACCTTGAAGATAGTCTATATATCTACCAACTCTATTAGTTCCCCTATTGCTGGTTAGATGGTATACATTTTCATAACTCCTGTGTTCTGTTGGTTTTACAATGCGTCCTTCCTTCAGTACTGAAAAATTGTCGATTTTGCATTGCAGTTTTACTTCATTATTAAGCTGTCTCATAGTTTGCAGTTGCTCTCCTTTATTACCAAGGAAAAACAGATATCTCAATTTATCAGAAGCTCTGAATGGTTTCCATCCTGGAGGACAGTCCTTTAATGTAAGTGTTCTTTTTCCCTGACGGACATTACGAATATCCCCTGTCTCTTCATTGTAGAAACCTCCCAAACTGCTGCCGTATGATATTCCTGAGAACCATGCGTTTTGAGCTCTATAAACAGTACCGGTATGAAATAATGTGTCTGCAAAAGTGCAAATACACCTGTATATTGGCTTAAAATCTTTTTTTCTTTCAATATTGTCCTCCCATATCATTTTTAGTGAACGGGAAATTAAATATCCAGTGCTGTTAAATGGTGCGTCCGGACATGTCACTAGCCTGCTCATTGCCAAAGTACCCTGTCTTAATGGAGCCTCTTCAGTATCTTTCCCAAATATGTACTCCGGTATAGAACTTGAACCAGGAGCATTATACACAACGAGTGAGGCTAAGCTTCCGCCCAGGTAAAGACCGTACGCTCTGGTTATTACGGCTATACTCTTTTCTTTATCTCCAGCATGCAAGTAATGGTGTTCGTTTAAAAATTTATTAACTATATCCATTTTGCGTATTCTTTTCACAGATGCATTACTGGTCCCCAGATTCAATACCTTGTCAGGGATCACAAACTCTTCTCTGCATGCGTCATATAAATTGAATTGCAATTGTTCCAATAAAATCAACCTCCCTATTTATGTGTTGTCGGTGTTCAGCAAAGCTGAACCCGTTGGTATTGCTTGACTTATAGTAACTGGAAACAAGTAACTTCACCTCCTGGCCTCTAAACCTGCTAAAATAGGGGTTTAGAAAGGGGATGAGGTCATTTGTTACCACCAAATCAAAGCCATTTGGCTTATAAATTAATTCTTTTTCAGCATATCCGTCAGAATGACAGGATAGCCAAGGTTATTTCAAGAATTGACCTTTCATGTGTCTATGACCTGTGCAAGCATTTTTACTCTCCTAATCCTTGGGGACGAGTTGCTGAGTACAGACCCCAGGATGCTTTAAGGTCACTGCTTGTAATGTATCTTGCAGGATTCACTTCCATTAACAAATGGGTAAAGGAGCTTAGAGACACATCACGCTATGCATATCTGTCCGGCTTTCACCCTGATAAGACACCTTCCAAAGCCTATTTTTCATGGTTTTTATCAAACCTATTTGGTAAGGATATGGATATCGACGATATCATGACTCAGGGTACTCTGCTTAAAAAGATTTTTGAAACCGTGTTTGTCAACAAATCTGTCGAGTTAGGTATTATCGACCCCCACGACAAAGTAATCTTTGATGGCTGTAAGGTAAAGTCTTTTTGTAAGCAAAAATATAAGCCAGATAAAAGTTGTAGGTGTTCCCATAATAGTATTAAGCCTTTAAAGTGTTCTATGTGTACAGACTCTGAAGCTACAAGGGGCTACGACCATAATCTTGATGAATATTTAATGGGTTACGGGCTCCATTTTGCTGTGACTCCGTTGGTTGACAATCCTTCCAAGTGCTTGCCACTTACATTCTTTGTCGCAGGTGCTGACGTCCATGATTCCAAAGTAGCTCCACATCTTCTGATGTACTTGTACCACGATATGAAAGTGGATTTCAACTATGTTATCTTGGACTCCGGTTATGATGCTTTCTATATTTACTGGTGGATTTGCCTCCTGGGTGGTAAGCCCATCATCGCTATAAACCCTAGAAACTCTCAAACACCTACATCAGAGAATGAATACGGGCTACCAGTTTGTCCTTCTGGGCATGTTTACTATTACTGGGGAGTTGATAAGAAGAAACGTAGATACAAATGGCGATGTCCTTTGAAAGCATCCAAGAAGTTGGCTAAAAAGCTAAAATGTGATAAGCCTTGTTGTGATTCCAGCTATGGCAAGACAGTCTATACCCACATTGAAGATGATATCCGCTGGTTTACACAAATCCCAAGAGGCTCACAACTCTGGAAAGATATATACTCAAGAAGAGCTCGTATCGAATCCGTAATCGGTGATACGGTCCTCAATAACGGACTAAAGACCCCTTTATTCCGGGGCACAAAAAACTTCTTTGTGAGGACTGCCTTGGTATGCATGGTCCAACATGCAAAAGCCATAGCTGAAGCCCTTGAGAGTATAGATTACCAGAAAAATGTTGCTTAATCCATAGGAAATTTACTCCTTTATTCCTATGTTGAGCGAAGCTTTGCCATTTTTCATTGGTAAACTCTTCCTATCAACTGCACCTTTTTCAATTTTCAATGATCAGTCCTTTTTTATTACATTACTGCTAGTTGCTGCCGCTTTTTTTGGTACTCATGCCCAATTTATTTCAATTTACTGAACACCTACTATGTGTTTGCACAAGAATATTATAACACAAAGTGCGCAAATTGCAAATTAAATATACAAAAATATAATATGTATGCAATAAGCAAACCTCATAAATAGTATCATTATGCATTAAGGACAATGATATTATAAAATAAAGTAATTTGGATGCAAAAGAGTTGTGGGCTATTCCCAGATTTTTTGTGTGTACCTCTTGAGTAATTTGCGGACCAGCCCGGTAGGCATGCAAAAGATTTGTATATCAGACGGAGTTTATTTTATTGAAAGCTTTTAATATTACACTGGTAAAGATACCGGAAACGTGGTACGCTATGGCAATATCCATGTCGATTGAAACATGTTTGATATGCTCTTTATTAATATTGACATCCTCTTTTGTTTCCGCTCTGACATACTTAAGCAAATGCGTTGCCTGCTCATTTTCGTCCGGCATGAATTTAGTGAACAGATCAGGGACATCAAGACCATAATCCTTGAACGCTTCGATGTTTTGCATTATTGATTTATTCTGTTTTGGATTGTTTAAATACGTGTCAATGTCAGTTATATCCCCTATTCGTAATGATATCTGCTCTTTTAAGAAAGTAAGTACTTTTTTCTCGCCAACTGTTGACTCTTTTTTGTCTTTAAGATAATTTTCAGTATATAAATTATTCAAATATGCAAACAGGGAATCATTTACTTCGTTGTCTATAACTTGTCTACGCATAGCATTGGTGAAATATATCATTGCGATAAAATGATTATATGCCTCAAATACTGCAGAAGGTACTTTGCCGTCAGGGTAATATCTTTTCTTCAGCATCTTAATAAACTTATTCGTATATATTGGATTAGAATTTGCAACATAAAGGTAAGAATACATGTAGTTTTGTTTCATGATATTAGCTACTCTGTTATTTGTTTCATCATCCTTAGAGCACTCAATCAAAACGCCTAAAATTTTTAATTTGGCATTATCCAACTCTTTCGAACTACTTTTAAAATACGGATAGTCAATTAATTGACTATTTGAAGAGTTTAAGTCGAACTTTTTTGGAGATTCTTTGTAAATGAAAGATAACTCCTCGATTATTGAAGGCTTAAATAGCATGCATTCGCAGAAATAAATAATTAATGATTCCTCGGTAATATTCAGTTTTTTTACTGCATTATAAGGATATTCCAAAATTTATCTCCACTTTCTTGTAGGATAAAATCGAGTTTAAAGAATAGATTACCAATATTCAAGATATTTTACTAATATTTTCGATTTTTTGATACAAAAGACTGATTATCTCACAAAAATCTAATAAAAATCCAGAGTTAGGAGTCAAAAACTCATTTCTAGAAGTATAAATATTATAATTGTAAAATAAAAGAAATGAAAGATTTTTATTCACCGGGGGTATCCCCGCACCCCCTTATAAAAAACGGGGACACCCCGGACCTTTAATCACGTTAAAGTAATTGCGTCGATAAATGATGAGCATGAAGATATAGATACTGTGTAGCTTTGACATCCCACACCTGAAAGATCGGAATCCTTATGTGATTAAACCGAAAAGGATTCTTTATATATCTCTATGGGAAAGTTTAGATTCGCCCCTTTCCCGTATAGCGATATGGCTTTAATATCCCTGGCAATTGCAGCATCTATTGCAGTAGCATGGTACCCAAGATGATACCTTTTCCCAAGATAATAAATATAGGCCTGATAGCGTTTGGCACGCTCTAAATAATACACTCCGATATATTCGGATGACTTGCTGTCATAGATCCTATCGCTGTTATGCAGGCTTTTTGCAAGTCTTTCTTTGTAAGTGTATCCGTAAACATTTTTAATCTCAGAATACCTATTACTCAGATCACGTATATCGAGCTCCGGGAAATTCCTGGAGGTGATTTCTCCATGTCTTAGCCAGAGGTTGTAATCGACAACTATTGCAGCATCTTCCTCTGTATTATACTTTCCTTCGTATATACAGGACCGGTCGCCGCCGTCAGACGGCAGGAACGCCCAAAATTCTTTTTTGCCGACGTTTTTATATACTCCAATAAATCTTGAGCATTTATCTATAGAACCGCCGTTCAAGAATCTGAACTCCTTTTTAGGACATGTGATGAGGTTATCCTCTCTAAAATCATATGGGTTTCCGTTAACATGGATGAAAGCCATATGATTAGGCAGATTAAGTATCATACTCTCAAAGCTTTTAGCATAACCTTTTATATATGTAAATATCTGTATGCAGCCGGATTTTAGAATTTTTTCTTTCCATTTGAATGCTATTGCTTTGCTATAGTATTTTTCATCTACTACAAGCTTTTTATCGTTGTTAAGCACAATTTCATTGAACACATCAATAACTCCTTAATAGTATTAGTTTCTAGAGAATTACTATAGCAGCTTTTGACATATATGCAATGGCAATTAGCAGAACCAGTAGAACGAATACATACAGCTGCTCGAACATGTTTCCCTCATCGCTTCCCGTACTCATTAAAGGAAGCCTTATCCTGATATCAAGTATATTGAAAACCTTGGAGTAATTCTCATACTTGGAAAGCATGTTATGTAGCCGCGTAGCCTTCAGGATTGTTGGAAACATTGATAATGGTATTCCGCTGTTAGTGAATACATCTGCAAGGAACAAATGAGAAAAATATCCGAAGATTACCGGCGGCAGCAGGAATATGTGTTGAAACTTATATAGTACGTACCAGGCGCAGAGCGAGAATACTATAAATCCATCCACGCTATGCAGTACCGTCCTGTGAGGAAACAGCGCCACCGCTATTAAAAGGAATCCCATTAAGTAAATAAAGATACTGCTCCCATTTTGGTAATTGTACCAAATGACAGCCATACCTATTCCTGAGTATATAAGGACAAACAGCAGCCTCTTTATAATATTGGTCCCGTTGTGAAGTCCAACTGACGTATACTCATAAATCACCCCAAGAAGAGGTATTTTCCTAAGGAAACCTTCACTAATAAAACCAGCAAGAATAAGGATAATTCCTGCAGTGTAAATAGTGGCACTTGCATTATCACCTATAAAAGGTGCCTGGGATAGAGTAACTCTTACCTTTGCAGAATAATAAAGCAGCATGCCGCCAAGCCCGAAGGTAAGAAGCAACTTCACCACCCACCTTAAAAACCTTTCCAGTTTTTCGACTATCTTTATGGGTATACCTGTGACAGGGTTGCTTCGGTTTACCTTGCTGTTTTTTTCATCAGCATCTGCAAAAAGTGCTACTGCTCCGGATATAAGCATAGGTACAATACTCAGTGCAGGCTTGTGAACTATTATACCGGTAACTGTATTAAGTATTCCATAAGACAATGCCCCTACTCTCATATGTGTTTTTCCCATCATAATATGGTCCCTCCTACCTTATTAATAAACCTAATCCAATTTTACATAATTGCACATTGGGTTGTTAAGCTTCGGTACCTGCTTTGCATATTTTCGTAGTACCTGTTTGCTGCTGAAGTCTGCCTGCAACGCTGCCTGTTCTTCGGTGGCTCCACTATTCAAGGCCTCTATTATAGAGAAATGGGCCAGATCCTTAGGCGAGATTTTCTTTGTTATTCCAGCCTTTTCCCTTATTCCATCAATAAGCTTCCTTAGGTTGGATATCTTCCGGAAAACAGGTGTATCATCTTCAGCCGGTATTTCCGGAGTCAAGCCGAGTGATATCCTGTACTGGATAAGTTCCCTGTATATCTCCTCATTGATAGGTATGGTCCTTTTATTACCTCCCCTGGATTCAACTTCTATCCCAAGGTTGTCGGCTTCGTCAATAAATATATTGTTCCACTTGAAGTTTGTGATTTCTATCGGCATGAACCTGCACTTCACCAGAAGTTCGATTATACAAAAGTTCCTGAGTTTTTTCCTTGCTTCATCTCTTAGCTTCCTCATTTCTTCTTTTGTAAAAATGCGAGATCCGTCGATATATTCCACTTCATCCTGGAGTGGTACGATAACATTTTCAAAAACATCCTTGCCTCCCCTGGCTTTTAAGTACCTGAAAAACTGTTTTATTACCCTTAAATCCCGTATCACTGTTGTTTTAGCATAGTTGTTAATCAGGTGATCTTCGTAGCTTCGTGCATCCTGCTCGGTATAATCGGAGTATGTCTTTAAGATTTTGTTATCCATGGCAGAAAGAACTTTTATATAAGTTTCCACTGTTGATTTTGGATGACGTTTTACATTAACAAATGCGGAAACAAGGCTTTCGTTATTCATAATCATTTATAATCACCCTTTCTATAAAGGAATTTGCAGTGATCCTGACATAAGCTGAATATCAAGAATGATCCTGAGTTCTTCTAATATAATCTCAAAAGATTTAATCTCTCCCCTTAAAAATACATACTCTTTGGCTGAATCCCTACATGCTCTTATATATATGCTTTCAATATCTTCAATACTGGTTATATGTTTAGCTGGTGTCAAAGAGGATATTGTCTTGCAGACACTCTCCCCCGTTCTTTTATAGCTTACAGAGCAATTAATTTTATTGGCATGGTGCTTAATAACTTCATGAAGCATTTCAAGCAACTGGACACATAATTCATTGTTTTGCATTTATAATCCCTCCAATATCCAAACATTCAACGTAATTGAATCACATTCAATCATTTAGCAAAAACCTTGCAAAGCAGAAACAGTAAGGAATTCAAAACTTCGTATCACTTTATAAAGTTCAACGCGATTGAATCACATTCAACTATACTCTATAACTTAACAATATCCTTCAAACCCTGTATCACAGGCTCTATGGATTAATCATCAAATCTCTACATAATTCAACGTAATTCAACGTGAATAAATCTCGTTGAATTATAGATAAATTATACCACATCCGTTATAATATTACAAGAACTATTATACCTGTAACTAAAAACCGGGTACCTGCGCTTACACTTTCTACTGAAGTAACATTTTTACTCCGCTCGATTGACGTGCCTTTCTCTCTCCCTCTCTCTTTTCCTAGCTCGGCTCCGCAAGAAATATTACCAAAGAAACAGGCACTCGGTCGCCTTGCCCCGTTACGGGTATTATAGTTCTTGTAACTATTATTACTTGTTTCTTATTATTAACGGCAGCACGTGATACTTCTATATATAATTGACACTTACTAAATGGTTAAATAGAACCTGCATAGAACGTTATATTCTGCGGGTGCCCCTCCCCTACCCTGATGCCGCAGGCCCAGGAAGCTGAGATACGGTTTCTCTTTTTTGCGGTAATCCCTATTATTTATACTGGGACCCTTTCTCCCCCCTGTCCATACTAGGGAAATTCTTATCTTTCAGTTTATATTCTCTTTTAGAGACATTCTGTGTTGCCATTCCCTGCTTTTTTGCCCCTTATTTTATTTATTCCAGCTGTATGTTACTAATAATATAGACTGCAATAGAAATCACTTTATGATACCACCTCTCCCCTACCCTATCCGGACATATAACTTATATATACCATTGAACTTATATACTAATTCTTTTTTGACCAGCTTATGTTCTTGCAATCCTTACAAT
>CALMWN010000308.1 GCA_937873555.1 uncultured Clostridia bacterium | reverse complement strand
AAGGGATTACAGCGGAATAGAAAAAGAATGCGCAATTAGGAGGTGGTCAAATGTTAGAGTTACAGCCTATAACCCTTGAAGAAGCCAAAGCCTTTGTAAATGAGCATCACAGGCATAATATAGCTCCTGTAGGTCATAAGTTCAGTATTGGCTTGAATGATGGCGAGAAGGTTATAGGCGTTGCAATAGTAGGTAGACCAATTGCCCGACATAAGGATGATGGTGTAACCCTTGAAGTAGTAAGGGTATGCGTACTTGAAGGATATAAAAATGCTTGTAGTAAATTGTACGCAGCTGCGTGGAGGGCTACAAGTGCAATGGGATATAAAAGGCTGATTACATACACTCTTATATCTGAACCTGGCACAAGTTTAAAGGCGGCAGGGTGGCGTGTAATTGGCCAGACGGAATATAAGCCTAAAGGATGGAATGTTCCGAGCAGACCAAGGGTAATGGCTGCAAAATATCCTACAGAGCAAAAGAATATTTGGGAAGTAAGTTAGTTCGCAATATCGGGATATGTTGAAACAGTGAGGTACATATGAAAACCACAGTAACAGCAATACGCCCTCAGTACAACGAAAACAACATCCCTGAACTAATCCTCACCTGTCCGCATAGGTCAGACCTTGCCGACCTGCCAGAGTTAAAGGCTGCATTGGCAAACGGTAAGACGCTGGATGTTGAGATAAAGGTACACAGAAACAAACGGAGTCTGGATGCAAACGGATTTTGCTGGGTAATGTGTCAGAAAATTGCCGAGAAACTATCTCAACCAAAAGCACCTGTCACAAAGGAAGATGTATATAGACAATCCATAAGGCAGGTAGGGCAGTTTACTATACTGCCGATACGCAACGATGCTGTTGATACATGGATTTACAATTGGGGAGCCGGAAGAATCGGATGGATATGTGAAAACTTGGGTGACAGCAAACTTGAAGGATACTCAAACATCAGGAGTTATTACGGCTCAAGTGTATACAACACAAAGGACATGGCACGGTTAATCGACTACATTGTGTCAGATGCAAAGGAACTTGACATAGAGACTCTTACACCGAGCGAGTTATCTATTTTGAAAAATGAATGGGGAAAGTCAAATGAAAATCAAACTAAATGAAAATTCCAAATAACCGGCATATCCATGAACTTCGTCCTTGAAGAAAAGAAAATCAATAAAAAGACACAGGAGGAGTATTGGAATACAGCAGGATATTATCCCGATTTTGAATCATTGCTCTCTGGAATGTTTAGGCACGGCGTACAGACTTCGGAATGCGAGAACGTAAATTTACTCGTTCAAGAGGTAAAAGACGCTGTACAGGCTATTATGGCACAAATAACAATACTGCAAGAGGAATCCAAGGAGTGAATTGGCATTATTGAAACAGGAGTGGAATAAATGAATAAGCCATTTGAAATACTGGATGAACCCATAAACCTAAAAATATTCTTCAACCACAAAGAGGATCATGCGGTAACATTCAACCACTATTCGGTGATCGGGCGCAGGCAGGAAGGAAACTGGCTGAACCTGCTCAAAAACAACGGCGAGGAAGTATTGATCAACCTGGATAATGTGAATCAAATTGCGACTATATAGGAGTGAGGTAATGCCAGGATATATAAAGGGAGTGGGTGATTGAGTGGTTGATAATGATGAGGGATATATCGGCTTATATAGATGCCTTTTAAATAAACCCATATGGACGCAATCGACCCCTGAACAGAAAACCATTTTAATAACATTGCTCCTTATGGTGAACCACAAAGATAATGAATGGATATGGCAAGGCGAAAAGTATGTCTGTAAACCCGGCCAAAGAGTAACAAGCCTTGAATCTATTCAAAAAAAATGCGGCAAGGGGATTACGGTAAGAAATATTCGTACAGCTTTAGAACGTTTTGAAAAACTCGAATTTTTAACAAACAAATCGACAAAGCAAGGAAGGCTCATAACCGTATTAAATTGGCACTTGTATCAAGTTGAACTTTTAAAATCGACAAATAAAACGACAGTTGACCGACAAACGACTGACAAAGACCTGACAACTAACAAGAATGATAAGAATGATAAGAAGGATAAGAATGATAAGAAAAATAAATATAGCGATTTTGTCTCAATGACATCTGAAGAATATCAAAAACTTCTTGACCAATTCGGCATAACTGGAACCAACGAACGAATCGAAGCCTTAAACTTATGGAAAGGCAGTAAAGGCAAAAAGACAGCATCGGACTATTTAACCATACTAAATTGGGAACGTCGGAAGAAGGAAGACAAGCCCCCTGGGAAAATAGCTAATAAAGGCAACTTCGACCAGCGCAAGTACTCTGATTCTGAATGTGAGAGTTGGTACAAAGAAGTATGAGTGAGATTGATAATGCAAGACTAGCCCTGACGCAATGCTTCAAGTGTCTCGGATGCAACCAACTAGAACAAGAAAATTTCAGAGGTAACGATAAATGCAAAAATTTCCGAGACGGTGTTTCACAGGACAACAAAAAGGCTTGATAAAGATGTTAAGGGCAAAAGGATTGACATATAAACGGCTGGGAGAGATATTCTTCTGCTCACGGGAAACAGCAAGGCAATATTGTACACGTTATTAAAAAGGCAAATAAGAAAGTGAGGATTTTATGAAAAAGTGTAATTGCATGAGCGAAATGGTGAAAAAAATTAAAGAAGCAAATCCAGAATTAGAATATGTATTTCCACCAATAGAGTTATTTTCGGGCAGAGCATATATATCTTTCACTGTTGGTCAGAAAAACCGCAATGGCAAAATAAAAGAAAAGGAATGTCCGATGCGACTTTCTAAATGTCCTTTTTGTGGTGAAAAATATGACGATACGCAAGAGGTGGCAAGTGGAGGTCAACCATGAAACCTAAAGATTATATCATAGCCTTAATACTCACCCTGGCAATCATATTTTCCATCCTAGCAGCCGACAATAGAACAACTGTTCGCATAAAATCAATTGAGACAAGCTTAAACGCCACGCAGACAAAATTATCCGCTATTGAACGCGTCCAGATACCCAAAACGGACGTAGGGGCAAATAGACAACTTGTAGACGAAATTATGAAAGTGACGAGGGAGAATGAGAATCTACGACAGGAGAACAAGGATTTAGTCACGCAACTTGAAGCGGCGGGAAGCTTCTGGAAAGGTGGAGAAAGATGAACAAAGAAACACGATTAAAGGTTTATAACAAATATGGCGGTCACTGTGCCTATTGTGGTAAAGCGATTGAGTTAAAGGATATGCAAGTTGACCACATCGTACCTAAACGCATGGGAGGCAGTGATGATATTAAAAACCTAAACCCTTCCTGCCGCCGCTGTAATCACTACAAAGGATGATTTGCGGAAGGAGATGGTGAAATGAAATTTGACATACCCGGTAAACTACCCGGCCTCAATGAAATGATAAAAGCAGCCAAGATGGGCAAAGGAAAGTATCAACCCTATAACGATCTGAAACGCAGTTACAGTGATGCTATAATTTATCTTGCAAAGAAATTGCCTCCGCACGATACCGTTGCGATCACGATAAAGTGGTACGAACCTGACAGCAGAAGGGACATAGACAACATAGCGGCAGGAGGGACAAAATTTATCCTGGATGCGCTGGTAAACGCCGGGACCATCAAGGACGACAGCCAGAAATATGTAAAGAGTATATCGCATGAGTTTTTCGTAGATCGCGAAAATGCGCGGGTTGAGGTAGAAATACAGGAGATAGGAGCGTTGATATGATGCCACCTAAAGAAAAATGACGCGAACTATGTGAGGCACACAACAGCTTAGTGCGCAAACGCAAAGCTATACAGGAGTACAAAGAGCGCGAGGACATACAAGCAGTCAGCAGCATGAGGTTGGAAAGGATATATAAAAAGAGCAGGATAGTGATATAGCGGAATATTAAAAGAATGCGCAATAACTAGGGGGTGAGGCAAGATGCTAGAAATGAATCAAATACACTGCATGGATTGCATTTCCGGAATGAAGTATCTCGAGAGTGAATCTATAAACTGCTGTGTTACCTCTCCGCCTTATTGGAATCTTCGAGATTATAAAGTAGATGAACAGATCGGACTTGAAGAAAATCTTAATCTGTATGTTCAAAAACTGGTTGAAGTATTCCGAGAGGTGCGCCGGGTATTAAGACCGGATGGCACTCTGTGGCTGAATCTGGGAGATTCTTATTCTGGAAGTTGGAGAGGTATGAATGATACCAAAACCAGTAATAAAGGGAATAAGGCTTCAAGAGATGTATTGAAAAAATGTGTAATTCCCGAGGGATTAAAAGAAAAAGATTTATGCGGTGTTCCATGGAGAGTTGCGTTTGCGCTTCAAAATGATGGCTGGTATCTGAGGCAGGACATTATATGGGCAAAGAATAATCCCATGCCTGAAAGCGTGCGTGATCGCTGTACTAAGAGCCATGAATATATATTTCTGCTTTCAAAATCGGCCCATTATTACTTTGATGCTGAGGCGATTGCTGAACCTGTAACAGAAAGCACTGTCAAAAGACTGAGCCAGAATATCGAATTACAAACAGGCTCGAGCCGGGTACCAAGGAAGGATAATGGCAATATGAAGGCTGTTGCTCCGCGATATGGCGGAAAGAAATATACAACAAATCCGGAAGTATTTAATCGTACCAAATCCGGGAATGCATATGAATTCCGGCCAATGAGAAATAAAAGATCAGTATGGACAGTATCTACGCAGCCATTCAAGGAAGCGCACTTTGCTACATATCCCCCGAAACTCATTGAACCGTGCATATTGGCAGGTTGTCCCCATGGAGGAGTAGTACTTGACCCATTTATGGGATCCGGAACAACGGCCATGGTTGCGCTGCAGCTGCGGAGAAATTTTATAGGCTTTGAATTGAATCCTGACTACATTGAAATTGCAAAAAAGCACAGATTGGCAAGTGTTCAGGTAAGAATAGTTTAACGCGCAATAACAGGACATTGTTAAACATTTAGGATAAAGGGGGAATGTAGATGACGAGAAATACAGTAAGGTACTATCTGCATAATCTTGACGGATTAAAACAGGAGATTGCTGACATAAACGCTGACTTGGAGCAGTACCGGGCAATGTCAAGCGAAGGTTTTTACGTCAACAACGACCCGGACCCATACAAAGACTGTCCGGACCCGTCTATAATCGCACCTAAAGGCAAAGTAAAGCCTTTTACAAATAGAGTAGTCAACTTTAATCCAGGGCATTATAGTGACCACAGCAGCGTTGAGGCTCTTGCAGTAGTCAGAGCGGATTTTATCCGGCGCTTGGAGCAGGAGCTATTTGATAAAAAATCCATCATGGCAGCTATAAATTGTGTATTGTATTACTTGGAGGGATACGACCGGCAGATTGATAAGCAGATAATACAGTTGAGATACAAAGAGCATCTGCCGTGGAAGGTTGTATCCCACAAAATGCCGTACATTGACCGTAGCAACATACTCCTGCATGACAAAAAAATGGTTGACGAAATTATATCGAATTACAATGTAAGAATAAGACTAAATTAAGACTTTCCTTGACTTTTAATATGATATACTTATAATGACCTCACAAAATACATTTTGACCCCCTTTCATAGCCTTGCACACAGCAGGGCTTATTTTATCGGTGTGCCGGAAACGGCGGGTAATATCCCGATATCGCAGGGCGGGGCGGCGGGATAAGAAAGGAGATATATGGATCCTGAACACATAAAACTAGCTCAAATAGCCCATGATACAGTCCTCCGCACAATGCAGGAGGGTGAGCAGACACATCCGGGGAATGAGTGGCAGCAACAGCCAGAAATTTATCATCTGATACATGCAACAACCCACATTGCAAGCGCAGGTCTTAAGGATACCAGCGAGGACCATATAGGCCATGCGCTGACACGGCTGGCAATGATAAAGTATCTGCAAAAATAATTACTTGGAATCCTCGCAATAGTAGCTGTCTTGCATCAGTCCATACGGTTACATACGATTCAGAACCAGAAGCAATTCAAGCAGTCATGGAAGCATGGAATAAACGTGCTTGAGCCTATAGAATAACAGGGGTAGAGGGGAATGGATGAAGGTTTTACAGCGAGATGCAACCAGTGCGGCAAAGAAACAATTTATACCGGAAATTTGGATAGGAATAATGACAATATTAAAATTATGGCTACGGGATACGGCGGAGAAGTTGGCATATTATGTGAGTGCGGAAGCGATGTATCTGAATAATGGCCTATATAAGCAATAAACAGCCATGAGTCCTCATTGCTCGGTGTGTACTATGACGGGCGCAGGAAACTGTGATTAACGCACTGGCTGATTTATTTATAAGGGCGAGTAACAAAATAAAAGATAGTGCTACAGACCTATTCCCAAACTATACCCAACGTGATATACTAAGATTGTCGCAGGGGACAAAGGGCTCCGGACAGTGGAGGTATATCATGGATTACGGTACAGTAGAGTTTAAGGGCAAAGAATATGTACTTGACGGACAGGCAGATTTTACAAACAGGCTTATAAACGGCGGCGAAGGAACTAATTTTGTAGATGCAGCAGAGGGCGAGACATACACGGCAGAGTTTTCCGCGCCGGCACACGACGCCGAAGGCAACCAGCACACAGTATATTGGATGCACGACATGACCAAAGGCGACGAACCCGAACTTGACACTCTCGACTGGTCAAACGTCAGCAAAGTAAGGGAGGCTTAATATGGCCTCCAGAGACAAATATGGCGCAGCCCTCTTAACAGATATCGGATACATCAAGATAGAGTGCAACACCAGGTCGGAGGCAAACCGGATAAGACATGTAGTAGCAAAATGGTACCGCAAGGGCGGGGTGAGAGATTGGAAAACAGTTGAGGCACTTGGCAAGCTAGCACTTGAGAGGCCAGGAATCCCGGCGGAATACATCATAACAGAATATATCAAATCTAAGGAGCTGTAAAAGGCTCTTTTTTATTTGGAGGGAATAAATGATGGAATGCAAATTAACAAATGAGCAAATAAAGAAAATCTTATTAGACGAAAGAAGTCAGAAAGATATTGCAAAAGACTACGGCATATCACAGGGGCGAGTGAGCCGTATAAAAAGGGGTTTCAACCCTGAAATATTTGTAAACAAGTAGGTGATAAAGATGGCAGGGAGACCAAGCAAATACAAAACTGAATACACAGAACAAGCTTACAAATTATGTTTGCTTGGAGCTACCGACAAAGACCTTGCTATGTTTTTTGATGTGCAAGAATCCACCATCAACTATTGGAAGGAACGTGAGCCTGAATTTTCGGAGTCCATAAAAAGAGGCAAAGTTGTAGCAGATGCAACGGTTGCCCAAAAGCTTTATCATAGAGCGATCGGTTATGAACATCCGGAAGTGATAACGGCATCATATCAGGGTGAAATTACTGATATGAAAACAGTTACAAAGCATTACGCGCCTGACCCGACAGCGGCTATATTCTGGCTGAAGAACAGGCAGCCGGAAAAGTGGAGAGATAAGCAGGAGATAGAC
>CALMWN010000307.1 GCA_937873555.1 uncultured Clostridia bacterium | reverse complement strand
TTCCTGGCTTTTATCTCCTCCAGGAGCTTTCTCGTTTCTTCTATAATCTCAGTTGCGTCATTATTATTTACTGTAGTTGCACCTCTTATAGCCCTTACCATGAAATTATCCCCCGTTCTACATTATACCTTCAAAAGTTTTTGCCACCGGTCCGCAGCATCAAAGCTTATACCACCCTGTGGCCCAGTCCTATTGATACTTCATTCAGATGAAGCAGGCCTATTCCGAAAAATATCGCTACGCTTACATGGTCTTTATAACGTGCAATACCTATTTTCCCCCCGACATTCAGTCCAATGGCCTTCGGCATTATCTGTGACAGTGCCTCCCTGGTTGCACCTGCAACAGCGCCCTCTTCTGCATGACTGTCTGAAATGACCCCTTCTCTTTTTGAAGAAACTACAGCCCTTTCAATAATTTTCATTACAGAAGTGATAAATTCACCGCCATAATCTGCTGCCGCTGTGTGTATGCCTATTTTTGCATAGTCTGCCTGCAGCGTTTTTTCATCATGCCTGTCCATCGTAAGTGCGATTTTTATTGCCGCACCTGCTATATCCTTGCTGCCATACTGCTTTGAACCCTCATCCGTCTTGATCATGTTTTCTCCCAACTTCTGCCCATTTTCATAAATTATTATATAGTATTAATACCTTATTAACAATACACTTGTCATACTATTTCATTTTTACTTCTACGAGCTTCCTTATGTTCGATTTCACTCTTATACCTCTGTTGACACATTCTGTAGCAATATTATCCGACTTTGACTTGATTACTACAATACATTCATTTTTTTCACCGCTGCCGTCTATTTCCACCACATCCCCGTCCTTAACCCTGAGGTTGAGTTTTTTGCTTTTAAATGCAGCTGTTTCATCCCCATTCACAAGAATCTTAACATTTGAATTTGCCTCTTCACTCAAAAGCTCCATCCCTATTTCGCCCTGTTTGTATAAAAACTCCTCTACTCCCAGCGGCACACCATCATACTCCTCGTTCGATACCAAAAAGGTCCTGATTGACGGGTTAAGCAGTGCAGCCTGTACAGTTACCAGAAGCAGAAAGGTTATAATGAACGAAAGAAAAAGAATTCTCTCAGCATTTATCCTGACAGAATTCCTTTTAACGCTGCTTTTATTCCCTACCCGGTACATCAGTATTTTCATATAAACCACCCCGTTTGCTTATTCCAAATGCCGGCTCAAAGTATTTGAACTTTGGATTCCAGGCATCCGAAAGACATTTCCATTATAAAATAATATGCCATTTCTGCATGGTTTATACTATTACTGCCCTGTTACTCCGGAATTATTACTGAACTGTTCATACACTTGAACCCGCAAGATAACCTGTTGAAAATGCAATGGTAAGGTTGAAGCCTCCGGTATATGCGTCAACATCCAAAAGTTCACCGGCAAAATACAATCCCTTTACAAGCTTTGATTCCATCGTGGAAGGGTTGACCTCATTTACGGATACCCCTCCGGAAGTTACAATGGCTTCTTCAATCCCTCTCGCACCAGCAATATTCAACTCAAAAGACTTTAAGAGTTTAACCAGGGTCTTCCTCTCTTCCTTGGTAATCTGGTTCACAAATTTCTCAGGAGTTATCTTTGAAAGCTCTATTACCACAGGAATCATTTTCTGTGGCAGCAGTTCATCAAGTGAATTCTTAAACTGTTTCCGTGAAAACTTTTCAAAATCCCTTTGTATTCTTTCATCCAGCTTTTTCTCGTCGAGAGCTGGTTTTAAATCTATCAAAAGCTTCACATTCCGGAAGTCATAATCAAGTATATGCCTGCTGGCGCTCAGTATCACCGGCCCGGATACTCCGAAGTGTGTAAACAGCATTTCGCCGAAGTCCTCGTATAGCTTCCTTCCGTTTTTATCTGTTATTAAAACAGATATGTTCTTAAGCGACAATCCCTGCAGCTCCTTCACCCAGGTCTCTTCAGCCAGTAAAGGCACAAGTGACGGCTTTAGCTGCACTATGGAGTGTCCGAGTTTTTTTGCCATCCTGTAGCCATCCCCGGTAGAACCTGTTCCGGGATAAGATTCTCCCCCGGTTGCCAGCACTGCAGAACTGCATTCCAACTCTCTTCCATCCTTTAAAAGCACTCCTTTTACGGAATTACCCTGAATAAGGATATCCTCGACCTGTGATCTTAATGATACCTTAACCTTTTTACTATTCAGGAATTTCTGCAGGGTATCAACCACGTCCTTTGAACTGTCGGAAACGGGAAACACCCTCCCGCCTCTTTCCACCTTTGTTTCAAGACCGTATTCATTCAACAGTGCAAGCAGATCTGTGTTTGAAAAAGTGTAAAAAGCAGAATATAAAAAATTCCCGTTTCCGGGAATATTCTCTATCAGCCCTTCTATATCCGTATCGTTTGTTATGTTACATCTGCCTTTTCCCGAAATAAGAATTTTTTTGCCGATCCTGTCGTTTTTCTCAAGGAGTACAACATCACACCCTCGGTCTGCCGCCCTGCCGGCTGCCATTATCCCTGCAGGGCCGGCACCTATTACAACAACCTTGCTTCCCATCAGTAGTCCACCTTCCTAAAATGCTCCTCGTTATCACTTTTCTCATAAACCTGATATTCATCCCATATTTTTTCCAGCTTTTCAAAGGTTTCATACAGGTGCAGTTTTTTTCTCACTCCTATTGCAACAATCAATGCATTTATCACACTTAAAGGGGCTACAAGAGAATCCACAAACGAAGCCATATCGCTTCTTGCTATGAGTGAAAGGTCTGCTGTCTCTGCAAGCGGGGATTCGTAGCTGTCGGTTATCGCAATAACCTTTGCACCCTGGCTTTTAACAAACTGCATTGCCTTTATGGTCCTCTTTGAATACCTTGGGAAGCTGATGCCTATTACAACATCACCCTCCGAAGCCCTTATTATCTGTTCGAACATTTCGCTGACGCTGGTAGTATGCACAAGTCTAATATTGTCGAAAATCAAATTAAAGTAAAAACCTATAAAACCCGCTAATGGAGCTGAACTTCTTACTCCAAGGATGTATATCTTTTTTGCATCGGTTATACAGTCAACTATCTTGTTAAAGTTCTCATTATCCATTTCTTCCAGGGTTATTTTGATTTTCTCCATATCGGACTGAAGCACGCTTTTTAAAATGTTTTCCTCATTGATCCTGCTGGAGGAAACCTCTATCCTTTGCACTGCGGTCAATTTGCTCTTTATAAGCTCCTGCAGCACCTTCTGCAGTTTAGGATACCCATCATAACCCAATTCTATTGCAAATCTTACTACAGTCGATTCACTTACCCCCACAACTTCACCAAGCCTTGCAGCTGTCATAAATGCCGCTTTATCATAATGATTGATTATATAGTTTGCAATAAGCTTCTGTCCCTTGCTGAAATCTTCTATTTTCTCCTGTATCTGAGTAATGAGATTCTGATTTTTATTCTCCATTCACCATTCCCCTTATCTTCTTGTTCTACAGAATGCATTCCGGTTAAATGCGGCGGTTCAAGTCTCATAGATGGATACTGTCATTTTGGAGCCTTTTTTTGTCAGTCCGAATGTCAGATTTTTATCCTTCAGGTTTTTATTCAGGAAATCTACAACCCTGTACAATTCAAGATTGCTTTCCACTTCCAGCGTGGATTTAAGCTCCAGTTTACCTGTATTTTGCATCAAAAACCTCCTGTTGACATATAAATGTGGTGTTTATGCCAGTGTCTGATTGCATAATTTCATATATTGTATTGTAAAATCTGACCAAACCGGACACAATATTTCACATTACTATATTACAATTCTGCAGGATAAAAATCAATAGCTTGCATTTTTTATGACAAACTTGAAATTCTATTTTGCAGTCTGAAGAATTTATCTGCCATAACTTTCCTTTATTATTTATTACCCGGTTTTGTAAATAATAATGTCATCCACAGCATTATCCGGGGGAACCAGATGATCCAGATCGACGACGCAGGAAGCGGAAGCTTTGTAGGTGGCACATGCATAGGTGTATACCGTCCTGAAACAAACGAGTATTATTTTGATATCATCCCTGTTGCTCTATACAACAAAGAGTGCTTTAAAAAAAAGCTCTACCTTGATGAAGTTGTAAACATCGTATCTGAAGCCTTCAAGGCTTTAAATGTCCTGCCTTCCGAGACAGTTGAAGTCTGCAGGGGTTATATGTTTGAAAAACTAAAGCCATGGCTCGGTGAAAACAACTACTGCTGGTACTGCACACATATAACAGGCCGGATACAGGAGGTCGTGGAAAAGAATTTCGAGCTTTACACTGAGAAGCTCGGACTTCCGCATTCATATCTTAAATACACAAAATTCCCCTTTCATTTTCACAAACTTTTACGCTGGGTTTTTGCAGACTTTGACAGCAGGATAGGCTATTGCAAGGTAGGCTGGAAAAGCTGGGAGAAAATCGAAGGTACAAAACCTGTGGAGACAATTGGGACCATGGAAGCCGCAAACTACTTTTGCCTGAAATGCGGAAGGTACATAAAAAAGGGCAGCAGGATAAAAATCCTCAAATACCGGAGCAATAAGGAAAACTACGTATTTCTTCATTACAAGTGCAGGATCTGATAAAGTTTATAAACATTCTTATTTATATGAAACAGGGTGCGGGGATTGGGATCCCCGCCTACAATGGGATATAATAAAAAACAACTGCACCATTAAGATGCAATTGTTTTTTATTAAATTATGTGAAATGGCACTAGCGCTGTCTTTGAAGTCTCCCTGCAGTACTCCATACAGGAGAGGTCTGTGAAATTCTCCTTATGGATTTTACCACAAGCCTTGAATCACTGTCGGTTTCCATGGCCGCTACTGCTGCAGAAATAACAGCTGCAATCTCTTCATCATTTTTATTTTCAACAGGCTTTTCCCTTTTTGCCTTCCGTTTTTTGAAGAAGGCCTCTGCTACCTGAGGTAAAAGTGCATATGACAAAACATCTTCATCCTGTTCCATATACTCACTTATCTGGCTTCTTATGTTTTCAAGTTCAGGAGCTATAAGGTCTGCAGGCCTGCAAGTCACAGGCTTTTCATCCCCCAGGATCTTCTTCCTTATTTCATCAGGTATCGGAGCGGGTGTTTTTCCGTACTCTCCCTTTACAAGCCCCTTGGATTCCTTCGGAACCATTTTGTATCTTTCACCCGTCACCACATTGAGCACAGCCTGAGTTCCTACAATCTGGCTTGTGGGTGTAACCAGCGGAGGATATCCGAAGTCCGCCCTGACCTTTGGAATTTCCTTCAGCACCTCTTCATATTTGTCTGCTGCATTCGACTGCTTCAGTTGGGACACAAGGTTTGAAAGCATTCCGCCCGGGACCTGGTATATGAGGGCATTCACATCAACACCCATAACCTTTATATCCAGCAGCCCGCTTGAGACATAGCTCTCTTTTATAGGCCTGAAGTAGTCGGAAATTTCGCTCAACAGGTTCAAATCCAGCCCGGTATCGTAAGGAGTGTCCTTCAATGTCGCTACCATGGGCTCTGTCGGCGGCTGAGAGGTTCCCATTGCCATTGGAGAAATTGCACAGTCTATTGCATCACAGCCTGCTTCAATTGCCTTGATATAAGTCATTGAAGCCACACCGCTTGTATAGTGAGTATGGAGCTGAATGGGAATCTTTACGTTCTCCTTTATGGCCTTTACAAGCTCATATGCCGCAAAAGGCTTCAGGAGACCGGCCATGTCCTTGATGCATATGGAATCCGCCCCCATATCCACAAGCTGTCTTGCGTCATCTACAAAATGCTGGAGGCTGTGCACCGGGCTGATTGTGTAACAGACCGTGCCCTGCGCATGGCCGCCTTCCTTTTTACATGCCTTTATCGCAGTTTCTATGTTTCTTGGATCATTCAATGCATCAAATATCCTTATAATGTCCATACCGTTGGCAACAGCCTTCTGTACGAAATACTCAACCACATCGTCGGCATAATTTTTGTAGCCAAGCAAATTCTGTCCTCTTAAAAGCATTTGAAGCTTTGTCTTTTTCACTTTGCTTCTTATAATCCTGAGTCTCTCCCATGGGTCTTCGTCCAGGAATCTCAGGCAGGCATCAAATGTCGCCCCTCCCCATGCCTCTAGAGAGTGGTAGCCGATATTATCCAATTTATCAAGTATGGGCAGCATTTCATCAATCTTCATCCTTGTTGCAATTAATGACTGATGAGCATCCCTTAGAACCGTTTCTGTAATTTTTACACCGGACATAATTCACCAACTTTCCATAATGTTATAAAACCACTACAAATTCTTAAGCTGTGCATTGGAGCACAAGTTTATCAGTTTAATGAAACAAGAAGATCACCGACATTGACTGATGTGCCCTTCGAAACATTGACGGATGCCACCTTTCCGTCTGACGGTGCAACTATTTCATTTTCCATCTTCATGGCTTCAAGTATCAATAAAACCTGTCCTTTCTTCACTGCATCCCCGGAGTTTACACTGACCTTCAGAATTGTACCGGGCATCGGAGCTTTT
>CALMWN010000306.1 GCA_937873555.1 uncultured Clostridia bacterium | reverse complement strand
GACAGTTAAAGGTGAAGAAGGAATGCTCGAAAAGTGGAAGCAGGAGGATACGGACTTTTTTAATAAAATAGATGCGACAAAGTATTTTCATGAAAGACAGATAGAAGATTTCCTGCGGGCTGTTATCAACGGTACAAAGCCACTGATAGATGGTGAAGAAGGCAGAAAGACAGTAGAAATCTTTACTGCGATATACCGTTCCAACAGGGATAAGGTACCTGTTAAGTTCCCATTAAAGCCTGAATACAAAGAGGATTTTGACGGAAGAACCATAAAAACAGGCAGGATATAAAGGTTAATTATTTGTGCTGTTTAAAATTTAGTGGTGTATTTTTAACAGCTTATGGTGTATAATATATGTAAACACAGGGGGTATACAAACCTTAATGTTTCATCCACTTCTGGGGATGTCAAGCAGATTGGATAAGGAGGCGAGAATATGCCAAAGATTACACCTGATATGATAATAGCAGATGTTTTAAATCTGGACAGAGGAACAATACCTATATTTTTGAATAACGGAATGCATTGTCTGGGTTGCCCTTCCTCTTCGGGGGAAAGCATCGAGGATGCATGTGCCATTCATGGAATAGATGCTGACCAGCTCGTGAAGGAATTGAATGAGTACTTTGCAGCTAAGGTATAATAAAGTTTCCCAAGATAAACATGCTGATATCCGAATAGATATCAGCATGTTTTTTTTGACTTTATAGGGCGAGGAGAGTACACACCCTTGCGATTTTAAAATTGTATTGTATAAAACTCTTTTTAAAGTTATAATTGAAATGTTGTTTAGAAACGGGATTCATTGAGACAGCCCAATGGTGTGATTTGCTTTGCTCCGGTATGCATTATGTATATTGTAAACCGTAGAACATTACCGGGTTCAGTTCATCACGAACGGCTGACAAAGTAATTGCGTCAATTGAAACAGGAGGGATGGCAGAATGGCTACCAGAGTAGTTGTGGGAACCCAATGGGGAGATGAAGGCAAAGGCAAATATATTGACATGCTTGCAAAAAATTCGGATATAGTAGTACGGTTTTCAGGCGGTAACAATGCCGGGCATACAATTGTTGCCGGCGGTGTGAAATATGCATTGCACTTAATACCTTCAGGGATACTTCACAATGGAAAGACTTGCATCATTGGCAATGGAGTGGTTATAGACCCTGCAGTTCTCCTAAGGGAGATTGATGAGCTCAATGACAAGGGTATAAATACTGATAAACTTCTTATAAGTGACAGGGCTCATGTAATAATGCCATATCACAAGGAACTGGACGAGTTGCAGGAAAAATTCAGAGGAAGCAACTCCCTGGGCACGACAAAGAGAGGTATCGGACCTGCTTATGCCGATAAGACGGAAAGATGCGGCATAAGAATGTGCGATTTGATTGATGCAGACCTTTTCAAGCAAAAGGTAAAGGCAAATCTTGATGTTAAGAATCTTATTATTGAAAAGGTATATGGCGGACAGGGCTTTGATGCTGAAAAAGTATTGGAGGAGTACTCCCAGTACGCTCGCAGGCTGAAACGATATGTCACTGATACAAACTCGGTATTGTTCAATGCAATAGAAGAGGGTAAGGATATTTTATTCGAGGGAGCACAGGCTACGTTTCTTGATCTGGATTTCGGCACATATCCTTATGTTACATCATCAAATCCTGTTGCAGGAGGAGTATGTACCGGTGCAGGAATCGGACCGGTATTTATCAACGAAGTGTATGGTGTGTTGAAGGCCTATACCTCGCGTGTCGGTGCAGGTCCTTTCCCGACAGAGCAGGATAATGAGATAGGAAATAAAATAAGGGAGCTTGGCTGGGAGTACGGTACGACAACTGGAAGGCCAAGACGCTGCGGCTGGCTTGATACCGTCATGATCAGATACGCTGCAAAAGTAAATGGGTTGACTGCCCTTGCCATAAACCATGTCGACACAATCGGAAAGCTTTCGAAAATAAAGTTGTGCAGGGCATATAAGAAGGATGGGGTTGAAATATCCCATTTTCCGGCGAGCTTGAAGGAACTGGACAAGTGTGAGCCCATATACGAAGAATTTGACGGATGGGATACCGATATTTCAAACGTGAGGACATACGGTGAACTGCCGGAAAATGCAAGGAAGTATCTTTCCCGGCTCGAAGAGCTGGTAGGAGTCAGGATCAAGCTTATTGGCGTTGGTAAAGAAAGGGAGCAGACGATAGTCGTGACATAAAAAGCAAAACCGAATAATTTTCTTGCTAAAAAAGGTTGACAAAGCTGTATGATGTAATGTAATATATATACCTGTGGCTCGTCAAAGTAATTGATTGAGCCTTGCTTTTGGGCCATTAGCTCAGTTGGCAGAGCACTTGACTTTTAATCAAGGTGTCCCGCGTTCGAGTCGCGGATGGCTCACCAGTAATATGAAGGGTTCCGGGATTGAGAAATTCCGGAATTTTTTGCTTTTGCTGCAATTTTACTGCAACCCGGTTTAAAATGTTTTTGTACTATCATTGAAGAAAAGTTATCTAGTTTTAACAATAACATCCCTGTATGCTCCGGGAGTAACGCCTGTAACCTGTTTAAAGCTTCGGATGAAGCGCGCTACATTGTCAAAACCTACCTGGATCGCTATCTTCTGAAGGTTTACCCCATCGGCATTCAGCAGCAATTCCTTTGCCTTCTCTACCCGAAGTCTGCGGACATACTCCGAAACACTTTCATTGGTCCTGGACTTGAAATAGTGGCTGAGGTTGGAAAGCGATAAACTGAAGGACTCAGCCATGTTATTCAAGGAAAAGCCGGGGTCGGCATAATTTCGTTCAATATAGTCCATACATTTATCAATCAGCCGCTTATCCTCGATCGCACTCACACTTCCCAGTTGGATACAGACCTTCCGGCTGAAATCCTTCAGTTGCTCTGCAATATCATCGATGGACTCGTAGGCGGAGAGGGAAAAGATATCCAGATATTGCGGCATTTGCGCCTTATATCCTTTCCTTACCTTTTCCAGCGAGCTGTCAAGTTGGTTAATAATACTGTAGCAGATGGTTTTTGTAAGCAGAAGCGGCATGTTGGAGGCTTTTATTTCGTGGAAAATCTCTGTCAGCATTTTATGAACAGCTTCCACATTTCCCTGGACTATATTACATACCAGCGGTTCCAGATGCCGGTTCGGATCATTCTTTTGCAATTGCTTTTTAGGCTGTATCTCTTGAAAGGATTTGACCGTATTTTTTCCTCTCACAAACCGGTAGTCGATAGCAGTTAAAGCTTGCAGGTAGGAGATACCGGCGTCCTTTGCCTCCTTATGCCATTCTCCGATCCCAATGGTCACATCCGTTTCAAAACACGTTTTAATACGGGTCTGGACATTGCGGAAGGTCTCATCCGCATATGCCGCAGCTTCGGGGAGGGCAGCCAGGATAAATACAATAATGTTTTCTAGGGGAATCTCGGTTCCATACACTGAAAATATATTGCCAAGCTCCTTCTCGGCATCGTTAATAATATCGGCGCTGCTTTGGGATCTTAGATCCTGGACATGGAAGGCAGCAACAGAAAACATTTCACCATAAAAATAAATACCGATCTCCTTCGCCACTTCATTCAATTCTTCCAATGAATGGTAGCGGCCTTTCAGAAAATCGATAATAAGATCTCTTTTCAGAGAGGGTGTGGTAGCTTTTATTTTCTGATGCAAATTGTTGATGGTTTGATCCATATGGTCCAATGCAGAGCGCACAGTCTGCAGATCATTCTCCTTTTGTACAGGACTGCCGACATACCTTGAAGCTGAATCGGTCAACTCCTTGATCGGTTTGTAATTGAAACGGGTTAAATAATAAGAGATAATAATGCCTGCCAGCATTGTGAGGAGAAAGTACAGCAGCGCTGTATTCCTTACTGAATTTACTTTATGCGTAATCCTGTCTTTCGGAATAATGCTGGTGATGGTCCAGCCGGCAGACCGGAACGAAGTGGAAGAAACGATATAACGGTTCCCTTCAATGAATACTTCCCTAGGGGAAGGGGAACCTTTGATATCCTTTGCAATATAGGGGTTTTCTGGTTTGACAACACTCTCTCCATAATATTCCAGCAAGTTGCTTTCCGAATCAAAAACGAGAATCTGTCCATTGAATCTGTCCAATGCACTCGATATATTTTTGCGGATGGTGGATTCACTGATAAAGAAAATCATGGCTCCGTTTTTAAGCTCGTCATTATAGGGTAACGGCACAATATAAATGAAGTATCTTTCACCGCCGGATACCAGTAGTTGGGAAACAGTTCCCGGACCCAGGATCTTGGACTTCCCGGAGGAATTTATATTCCTGAGGAATTTTTCTTCCGTTTCGAGGCCCGGCATTCCTAGCAAGTTGAAAAAACGGTCCTTGTGAAGGCTGATGCTGCTGGATAAAACGTTCGGAACATCTTTCAAATAAATGTAATAG
>CALMWN010000305.1 GCA_937873555.1 uncultured Clostridia bacterium | reverse complement strand
ACACTATCCTCTTCGTCGGCAGCGTCAGATGTGTATAAGAGACAGGAAATATTCCTTTCCGGTTTCCATAGGGTCCTTACCCAGCCAGAATAAATTCACATTCAGTCTGGTGGTTACCTTGGGCTTGAGCTGATTCGGCAGCACTGCCATTTCACCCCGTTTTACATAAATCTGCTCTGTAACGGTAAAGCCTGCAGCATATCCGGCGTTGGCACTCATCTGTTTTTCTTTATTGAAGCCCTCTATCGTCTTTACCCTGGTTTTTTTACCTGAAGGGTAAAAGACAATTTCATCACCTACACTGACCTTGCCGGTATCAATCGTACCTGCTATGATCCTCCTGTCATCGCCTGCATTTGTGAACTTATAGACTCCCTGCACAGGCATTCTGAAGGGTTTATCCTCAGGCAGCCCTTCTACGGAAAACCTTTCAAGTGCTTCCAATACCGTCGGGCCATCGAACCACTGCATCGATTCCGCCCTGTTAACTACGTTTTCTCCGTTAAAACCGCTGACAGGTATAAAATATGAAGGTGTTATATTTATTTTACTCAAAAACTCCATATACTCGCCGACAATGTTTTTATATACAGCTTCATCATATCCAACCAGATCCATCTTATTGACAAGCACGCAAAGCTGGCTGATTCCGAGCATGGAGAGCAGGTACCCGTGCCTTCTTGAGTTCTCCTGTATCCCTTCGTTTGCATCGATTACCAGCAGCGCCGCCTCCGCCCTTGCTGCTCCTGTTACCATGTTCTTCAGAAACTCTATATGCCCCGGTGCATCAATCAATATATAGTTTCGCCTCTGTGTCTTAAAGAAGCATCTTGCAGAGTCAATGGTTATCCCCTGATCCCGCTCGTCCTTCAAAGCATCAAGAAGAAACGCATACTCAAAAGGCTTGGAATTGCGCCTGCACATCTCCCTGACCTGCTCCAGCTTACCCTGCGGCAATGACCCGGTATCCGCCAGCAGCCGGCCTATTATGGTACTCTTACCATGATCCACATGACCGACGATTACTATATTCATATCTTCTTTCTGCTCAACTTTATTGTTATTCATGATTTCTCCCTGTGTTTTGCTTTTAGCCACTGGCTGTTGGCTGTTGGCTGTTGGTTTTACATTAGCCAGTAGCTAGTAGCCAGAAGCCAATAGCCAATAGCTAATAGCTAGCAGCCAATTTTTTTATCAGTGCATTTAGTAGTTTACCTATTGAGTCACTTTTTTTAAGAAGAGTGTTATAATCTTCATGGTCAATATACCCCAAATCCCTTGACAAAAGCAACTGATATTTAGTTTCATATAACGATCCTCTCGATATATACAAAAAATGGGCAAAATCCTTATCTGTATTTCTACCAGATCCTTCACAAATATTCATCGGAATAGAGCATGCTGCCCTGCATAGTTGATCTGTAAGACGGTATCTTTCAGCCGTTGGGAACTTTTCTATAACTTTGTATACATCCAAAACAAATTCATGCGATAGTTTCCAAACTTCTAAATTTTCATACTGAGCCATATTAACCCCCTTGTTGGCTGTTGGTCGTTGGCTGTTGGTTTTTATAGCCAGTAGCTAATAGCCAATAGCCAGCAGCCAACTACATATACCCTCCCCGCCTAAGCCCTTCCAGTCCTCCGCCGTCTTCCTTGTCCTGTTCTCTTCCTGAGCGTTCTGCTATGTTGGCGAATTTTCCGGTTTTAAGCTCCTCAACTATTTCATCCACGTTTTTAGCAGTTGACTCCACAGGAGCCGTACAGGGCGCACAGCCTAAGGAGCGGTATCTTTTTCCGTTTCCCTGGTCGAAATACAGGGATACCACCGGGATATTCTCACTTCTGATGTATTCCCATATATCCAGCTCGGTCCAGTCAAGCAGAGGATGTATTCTCACATGAGTTCCCGGTGCATAGTCCGTCTTGTACTGGTTCCAGAACTCAGGCGGCTGCTCCTCTATTTCCCAATCGCTGTTCCTGTTCCTCGGCGAGAAATACCGTTCCTTTGAGCGGCTTCCCTCCTCGTCAGCCCTGGCACCGACAATAACCCCTGTAAAAGGCTCCGTATTTTTATCCCTCTCGTATTTTCCCGTATCATGATTTAGCCTATACCTTGGCCATTCACCGCTTAACGTATTCACAAGCGCATCCGTCTTCAAGTTTTTGCAGCACTGCAGGCGGGTTGCATTTCCGTCCGGAAAGGTAGCTTTATCCCGGAGCGCAGCTTTATTCTCACCGTAGATCATGTCCAGCTTCCACTCAAGCGCCAGCTTGTCCCTATACTGAATCATTTCGGGAATTTTATAATGAGTATCTATATGGACAAGGGGGAAAGGGACATGTCCAAAGAAGGCTTTGCGTGTGAGCCATAAAAGGACAGTACTGTCCTTACCGATGGACCACAGCATGCAAAGGTTCTTAAACTCGCTGTAGGCCTCGCGAAGGATGTGCATGGATTTACTTTCAAGTTTTTCAAGGTGTGTCATTAAATGCTCCTAATAAAACATTGTTATATACTAAGATTGTATAACTTCGTATCTCATTATAAATATTCTAAGATTTTCCAAGACTGATTATCGTCACTCTAAATGTTTGTACTTATAAAACGATATCTCTATGGGGTAAAATTAAAATGTAGTATTATAACTATGATTAGTAATATATCTATTTTTCAATGATTTTGGGCTCAATCCACAAAGGCCAATCACCATTATTATTTTTATTATAATCATTTGACACTGAAAGCTTAAGTCGGATGTCTTGTCCTGCAAATTCATTAAGTGGTAGACTTACTTTCTGTATTTCATCATTTGGCATAACATACTTATTAAACAAATTCTTACTTGATTTATTTTTACTTTCTATTATAGGATCAACCCATAATGCCCAATCACCGTTTTCATTTTTACCATTATCATTTAATGTCTTAAGTTTAATTTCAATGTTTTTCCCGGAATAATTATTAAGCGGTATCTCAATTGATTGAAACTCTTGCATAGGCATTACATACTGATTAAGAATAACTTTACTATTATTTCCCTCCATAACCTCTGCTATTAATCTAAAGCCATCACTGTTTGAAGAATTTTCCATGGGATATGAACCTATTTTAGTATTTAAGAAAATATTCTTATCATCTTTAGGTAGCTCTATATTAAAAGTAATCTCTGTTCCTGGAAGAGTAAATAAAGCACGTTTATTTTTAATTTGTGGATTAAAACTACTCTCCTCTAAAATTATATTTGATACTGAGGCTCCCCAAGGATTATCCTGCCTTGGTATATTACCATTAATTTGTGCTTTCCCAAGATTATCTAATAAGCTATAATTAAATCCTGTCTCAATATCGACTTTATATCTTACACCATCACTTCCCCAATTCTTTGATAAAGGATGAAATCCTATAATTGACTCAAAAGAAGCTTTATCAGGCAATTTAAGTTTATAGATCAAAGATGAATCGGGTGATGAAAATAGAGCTCTTTCCTTATTCTCATTCTTTGTAATTTCTTGATCTAAAGTTATTTTAGCAATTTTCTTACCCCATGGAGAATCTGTTAAGGGAGCATTACCAACAAGTGTTGCATTAGTAAAGTTATCAAAGAGGTCAAAATACGCATTCTTAGGTACAGGGTTAAAACTTTTTTGAGAAATAATTCTATTAAGTTCACGAAATGAATCAAGTGCTACACCAGGTTTACCTTCTAAATTGTATACTTCTCCTTCTTGTATATGTGTATAAACTTTTACATCATCTATTACAACGTCATTGTCTAAGCTTTCTATGAAAAATTTATATTC
>CALMWN010000304.1 GCA_937873555.1 uncultured Clostridia bacterium | reverse complement strand
CATAGATATTGAACTGAAAAGGACCGAAATTAATCTTCTGAAGACAAATCTCCCGTTAAATGGAGAAATAAGAAGCGCAATAGAGGGAAAAGTAAAGTCTATTTATGTTGTTCCAGGGTTAAACTGTACACAGGGAAAAGTGCTGTTTGAGATAGAGAAAACCAGTGCTGATGCTGAAAACGACAAGAGTATTATACAGTGGAAGCTGGACGGCAAACAGGGTGAGATGCTAAGTGTAGGTGATGAAATCGCTTTTGATGTTAAAATGCCCCGGGAAATGAGTATCAAAGAGAAAATTAAAAGCAAGGAGTTTAAAGCCTACGACTCATCCTATGTTTTTACCTGTCCATTAAGAAACAGCGAGCTGTTTCAGAACGGACAGCAGGTCCGTGTGTACAAGACAAACAAGAGCATGGGCTATGACAAGATAGTTCCAAAAGACAGCGTTGTAAGAACGGGAAGTAATAAGGGATATATATTCATAATTAAAAAGAATAAAGAAACCTCAGGTAAGGATTTGCTCGTTCAGAAGGTGCAGGTGGATATCGATGCATCCAATGATACTGAGTGTGCTGTCTCAGGGAATTTCAACCTTAATGATGATATTGTAACATACAGCAACAAAGCCCTTTCCGATGGAACCCGCGTCAGAACCTGACCGGCGTATTGTATGAAAGTCAGCCTATAGAGAGGACAAACTATGGAGATTAAACAATATTTTAAGATTCTCGTCAAGCGTTTATGGATGATTCTCACACTGCCAATTGTTGCAGGAATGGTAGCTTTTTATGTGAGCGTTTTCATCATGCAGCCGGTTTATGAAGCAAATACAACGCTGTATGTCATCAACAGAAATTCGAATGCTCAGCAGATCGGAGCGTCCTACAACGATATCATGGTAGGACAGATGCTGGTCAAGGACTACAGGGAGCTTGTGAAGAGCAGGACGGTTACAGGAATTGTAATTGATGAACTGAAGCTGGAAGGCATAACAGAAGTCAAGCTCGCCAGCAAGATAAGCGTCAATCTTAAAAATGATACCAGAATTTTGGAAATAAAAGTGCAGGATCCCAACCGTGAAGCTGCCAGAAGAATAGCCGATAAAACGGCAGAGGTATTCATCAGAAAAGCGATTCAGCTTATGAAGGTAGAGAACGTAGACGTTGTGGATAAGGCACAGCTGCCGGTCACTCCTGTAAAACCCAAGCCGCTGACAAATATAGCAATTGCAATGCTCCTTGGACTGTTTACGGCGGTTGGAACCGTTTTCCTGATGGAGTACCTTGATGATAGCCTGAAGACTGTGGAAGATGTAGAACAGAAGTTGGGCCTGACGGTTCTGGGAACCATTCCTGTAATGGATATCAAGTAGGAGGATAAACATGAGTAATATTGTAAATGATGTTCATGATAAACTGAGTGGACCGTTAGAAGAAGCATACAGGGTATTGAGGACCAATATACAATTCTACGGTATAGATAAGGTTATCAAAACTCTGACTATTACAAGCTGCAATCCGGGTGAAGGGAAAACGACTACATCCATAAACCTTGCCATCTCTCTTGCCAAGTCAGGAATAAAGGTTCTCCTGATAGACGCCGATTTGCGCAAGCCGGCTCTGGCAAAGCATCTTGGAGTAATAAATTCTGCAGGAATATCCAATTATATACTGGGCCATGCAGAGTTTGGTGAAGTTATCAACAGTACAAACATAGATAATTTCTACTTTGTCACATGCGGACCCAAGCCTCCAAATCCGACTGAACTTGTAGGCTCTTTAACCTTTACGGAATTTCTGAAGACTGCGGAAGAGAAATTCGAGATGATCATAATAGATACTCCCCCTCTTGGAAGTGTCATAGACTGTGCAGTCATTGCCGCCCAGACGGATGGAGTCATCATGGTCATAGAAGCTAAGAATGTGGCATATCAACAGGCCCAGAGGGTGAAGGAGCAGCTTGAAAAAGTCGGCGCCAAAATACTTGGGGTGGTTTTAAACAAGGTTAAAAGAGATGATTACAGGTACTATTACAATTACTATAACTATTATGGGAGTAAAAGCAAGTCTGAAAAGAAGATAAGCGGACTCAAAAGAATTTTTGCTGCAGGAAGGTAGTAAAATGATAGACATACACAGCCATTTGATTTCAGGTATAAATCATGGACCATCAAGTATGGAGGACTCGCTAAGAATGCTGCAGGAGGCTGTTAAGGCCGGAGTCAGGAGCATCATAGCGACACCTCACATTAAGAATTGGACGCCTGAAGAGGATAAAACGACCCGTGACTTTAAAAAATTGTCTGAGCTTTCACTTAAGACCGGGATAACTCTCAAACGGGGATATGAAGTCGCTGTAAGTCCGATAAATGACGACGATGAAAGAAATTTGAGAAAACTTACCCTGGGAGGATCAAGATATCTTCTTATGGAGTTCCCTTTAAATAATCTGCCTGTTTACACTGATGATGTCATATTCAAGCTTCAGCTCAATGGTATATGTCCTGTAATAGCCCATCCTGAAAGAAACAGCTTTTTTACCGGAGATCCGGGCTTGCTTATGGATCTGGCAGACAAGGGCTGCCTCATTCAGATTGATGCAGCAAGTATAATTGGAAGAAACGGCAGAAGAGCCAAAGGACTATGCAAAAAACTAATAAAAATGAAGGCTGTGAATTTTGTAGCATCAGACGCCCATGGAGGCAAGGATTACGGGGAATGCTTTAAAAAGGCTCTTGATAAAGTGAAAAAATGGGCCGGAAGCGAATACCTGGATAAAATAGTTATCGAGAATCCGAAGAAAATAATGGATGATGTTGATTTCTGGTCGGGTTCAAAGGATTCAAGAAAGAAAAAAATCCAATCACGAATGGCTATCTAAATAAGAATACTGAATAAATATGGGACAAAAATAATTAGATAATGTGGTGGAAAAATGAGTGAGAAAATCAGGACGAAAGGGCTATTCATCATAGACATTATTTTAGTTAATGTTTCACTCCTGTTTGCATACTTGCTGCGTTTTGACGGGGATTTCAGAAGCATTCCCGAACAATATGCCGGTAAAATGTTTTTTATTGCTGTTGCGGCTACTCTGATAAAAGTTACCATATACTGGAGTTTTAAGATGTACGGCAGCCTGTGGAGATATGCCAGCATATACGAAATGCTGCTGGTTATGGGTGCTGCCGCCGCATCAAACTGTATTCTGATGATTACAGCAAATTTCTTTAGCGGCTTGATACCCAGAAGCATATTTGCTATCACCATATTTACAGACATATGCTTCATTGGGGGGGTCAGGTTCGGATACAGAGTGTTGAGAAGAATAAAAGGTGGGATAAGAAGGCATAAGGACTCCAAGCGTGTGATGATAATAGGTGCCGGTGAGGCAGGGGCTATCATCATCAGAGAATTGAGACTGAGGCCCGAACTGAAAATGATGCCTGCTGCAATCATTGATGACGACCGCAGCAAAGCAGGCAAAAAGTTAAACGGAATTCCGATTGTAGGGCATAGGGCGGATATTGTAAGAGTGGCGGCTGAAATGGAAATAGACGAGATCATCATAGCCATACCATCAGCGGGAAATAAGGCAATAAATGAGATTTATACCGAATGCTCCAAAACTGCCTGCAAGGTTAAGATTCTTCCAGGAGTTTCCCAGCTGATCGACGAATCCGTTTCTGTCCAAAAAGTGAGGGATGTGAATATTGAGGATCTGCTTGGGCGAGACCCTGTAAAGCTTGATACCGAAGAGATTTCATCCTATTTGGAGGAGCAGGTTGTAATGATTACCGGCGGAGGTGGATCCATAGGCTCTGAGCTATGCAGGCAGATTGCTTCTTTTGGACCTAAGCAGCTGATAATTCTGGACATATATGAAAATAATGCATATGACATCCAGAACGAGCTTCTGCATAAATATCCGGGCATCAATCTGGTGACGGTTATTGCAAATATACGTGAGAAGCAGAGAATGGAAAGCATATTCCATACATACAAACCTCAGGTTGTCTTTCATGCCGCTGCTCACAAGCATGTACCCCTCATGGAAATGAATCCTACGGAGGCCATAAAGAACAATGTCTTCGGTACATTTAATGTTGCTGAATGCGCAGATAAGTATGGTGTTAATAAGTTCGTCCTTATTTCAACAGATAAGGCGGTGAACCCTACAAATATAATGGGAGCAACAAAACGGATTGCCGAAATGATCATTCAGGCTATAAACAGGCACAGCAAAACGGAATTTGTGGCAGTCAGGTTTGGAAATGTTCTGGGAAGCAACGGGAGTGTCATTCCTTTGTTTAAAAAGCAGATAGAACAGGGAGGGCCTGTTACGGTAACCCATCCCGGTGTTACCAGATTCTTTATGACTATTCCGGAAGCGGTTGGTCTTGTCATACAGGCCGGAGCAATGGCACAGGGCGGAGAAATATTCGTTTTGGATATGGGTGAGCCGGTAAGGATTTATGATCTGGCAAAGAATCTTATCAAACTTTCAGGGTTTGAACCGGAGGAAGATATAAAGATAGAAATTGTAGGCTTGAGGCCGGGTGAGAAGCTGTATGAGGAACTTCTCATGGCGGAGGAAGGCTTACAGACTACGAAAAATGACAAGATCTTTATAGCCCCGCCTATATTCACCGACCTGACTAAATTGAGAAAAGATATAACTGTGCTAAATGACATTATTATAGAGGATTCTCAAGCAATTATAGACTATCTCGCCATACTGGTCCCCACATACAAAAATATCCCGCAAGCAGGATGAGTTGAAGTGTTAACCCTCACCCTTCTAACTTCCTTATCCCATGGAATTGGTAGATGGAAGAACCAGCATTTTCTCATAGATAATCTTTTTTTTCTACTTTTGGCTTTTATTTAATTCCACCCGGAGCGTGGAAGCGGCAAGGATGCCGCTTCAGCCGGAATTGAGCAAGGATGCGAATTGGAGGCGTTAGCGCAGGTAGCCCGTCCGGCTTGAGGATTAGTGCTTTTTAACATAACGAATTTCTTTAGATCTAAGTAATAATTCATTTCCAATTAGACCATAGGGTAGCCCGGGCCTACTACGGAGTATTAAATGGAAATGAACTCCTACTTGGAACTGTAAAACTAATTATAGGGGTGCAGTTGGGGCGATAGCCCCCTGCTCGCGGCGCCAGCCGCGAAAAAAAGCTTCCTCCCTCGGGGAGGGCAGGGTGGGGGCAAAAGTGTTTAGATTTTAAGTTAGTTATCAATAGTTTTAATAATGAACACCAAAAAAA
>CALMWN010000303.1 GCA_937873555.1 uncultured Clostridia bacterium | reverse complement strand
TCCTTAAACAGTTCAGGTACAATGCTCATAATATGAGTTTCCAGCTCTTTACCCCCGGCAGCCATGATACGTTTGTCAATCCCCTGCATGTAGGCCATCTTCCTGCCGAACTTCCGCCTGAACTTCAATATGTCGCAATGGGCTGCGACTTCTATCGGGCTGCAGCAGTTTATGCCAGCTTCAATCCATATGGGTATGAGTTCTTCTATATACCCGTCGCTATCCAGTTCTATCACAGGGCAGCCATAGCCCTTTATGGCGGGTACCCACCTCATGTATGCCGGTAAAATGAATTCCCTCGTCATAGCGGGGGATATCATGCTGTGCGCTTTAAATGCCATATCTTCGCATATCAGGACATTGTCCGGCTGAACAAACGGAAGAGCCTTATCAAGCACACTGCTGACAAAGTCCGACCAGAATTGAGCCATCTCGTGCACAAATTCCGGTTCCTCCATCATCATAATGCATAGGTTTTCAAAGCCGCACCATTCTCTAAGCTGCCAGAAAACCCCATTGAATGACAATGTGGAAATATATCCCTTCCCTATAGCTTCCTGGTATTTTTGAATGTAAGTTTCGCCCAGCCTACCTGAAGTTTCCGGGTTGAAGCGCTTTTTCATTTCCTCCCAGTCTTCCCGCGTTTCTACCGGGAATTTATGCCATTTCCTTGTTACAAAATCCTTTGCGGAACGCAGATATGACTCGTCATATTTGTCTGATATCTCAGTTATCGCACCCATCCAGTCCCTGATGATGTAATGGCCGTCTTTATGTTCAAGTATTTGCGGTTCAAAATCCGGTATCATCTTGAAGCTGACATCAATGTAGTATTTCTTCATTCTTGCATCCCTGGGGATGCCAAGAATGTCCATGACAGTATCGGAATAATCCGCACCTTCAGGCAGGCCCTGTGTTCTCCATACTTTTAAAGTAGATTCCCTGGGTCCCCCCGGATTCAAGGGGATCCTGTCCGGATTTCCGAACAGAATGGTTTCCCTGTACCTATCTCTTGGGTTCATAATTTTATCCCTTTCGATGAAAAAAGTCGAACTCTCCTAAACTATAAAATATATCCCGGTTGTGAAACAGGAATTTCAAATACTGTTTTCACAACCGGGAGTTACATTCGCTTAATGCTCCGGCCTTTTATTTTCTATTATTGTACCTATCAAGTGCTGCCTGTTGAATCTTTATAGCATTGTCAATTCCCAGGCCCTTGACGCGCTGCACATATTTGTCGTAATTATCAATCGGTTCGAGTCCCATTATGAACTTGTTGAACATCTCATCGGTATAGGTATTTATCTCATTCATGATGGACGACAGCTTCTGGCTCTCATCCTGTGTCGGAGTCACCGGAGGCATGAGAAGCGAAGGGTCACTGCTGTTGATCCAGGTCTGGACTGCCTCATTCTGCTCTGGATATACAAGTATCTGCGGCAGATACCTCTTATCCTGGATGAACGGACCGCTGGAAATCGACATTGCATATCTGATAAGTGCACTCGGTACTGAAGGCACTTCCTTGTTTTTCAAAACCTTATCGGTGTATTTCGGCTCTCCGTTCACCATTGTGTAGCTCTCGTTTTCAATACCGAAGTTGGAAAGCATTTTCCCTTCAGGGCTGTAAAGGTAATCCAGCCATCTGGCCGCTTCAACCTGGTGCTTGTTTGTCGTCGTTATAGCCATTCCGCCGCCGGGAGAATTGAAGTCAAGGGTTCCGTAGGATTTGCCTGCAGGTCCTTTGGGGAAGGGAACACCGGTCATCTTAAAGTTGGGATAATTCGGTCTTACAAGGTCGGTGAACATTCCCATGTAGCCGCTTACCATACCGTGGTATGCACCGGCTTGATGCGTGGAAACCTTTGTTGTAAAGGATTTCAGATCGGTAGCGAGGTATTCGTTGTCAATCAGCCCTTCCTTGTACCATTTGTTCATGGTAATAAGGTAATCCTTATAAGCAGCTTGAATCGGGCCGTAGTCAACCTTGCCGCTGTTCAAATAAAAACCGTGGATTATTCCATACGCAAATTCAAAAGCACGTATGGTAGGTGTTGTGGTGCCAAATGTGGCTCCTGCACCTATTGATACGAAAGGAATCTCATCCTGCTTTCCATTCCCATTGGGATCCTTTTCCTTGAAAGCCTTCAATACCGTATACCATTCATCAATTGTAGTGGGAACCTTAAGACCCAGTTTATCCAGCCAGTCCTGTCTGATCTGGAATGCCGAGCTCAGCCTTAAGAGCTTTTCCTCCCTGATGAACGGGAACATGTAATAGCTTCCGTCGTCCAGTATGCTTTGTTTTTTCCACTCGGGATTGTCATTGAATACCTTTTTGAAATTCGGGCAGTTTTTATCAATCAGGTCATTCAGCTTTACTATATTTCCATCCTGGATAGCCTTTCCCGGGCCACCTGTAACATTGTTTCTCCAGTCCCAGTAAATCATATCCGCCATATCCCTGGAGGCAAGCATTAAATTGAATTGTTCCTTTCCCTGCCCCGTAGCCGGATGTTTCCAGTCAATTTTAATCCCTGTGCGCTTCTCCATCTCCCTGAACATTCCAATTTCAGCATAACTTTTCATTGTAGCTGTCGCCTTCGCATCCATATCCCAGAAAATCGAAAGTGTTAAAGGCGATTTAACAATCGGAAGTGTATTTGCCTGGTCACCTGAAGATGTCGACGCCTGTTGTCCTGCAGCTTTCTGGTCAGCGTTGGCTGCCTGCTGCTTATTACCGCCACAACCCGCAAAACTGGTTGCAAGCAATAATAACGATAAAACTAGAGCGAGCATTCTGCCTGACTTTTTCATAATACATGTACCTCCTAATAATTTTTTTTTGGGGATATATTCATTTTACTGAAACCTTTAATTAATTGGAATTGTATTGCTCCTTGTATTGGGTCGGCGTTATTCCCTTATATTTCTTAAAGGTCCGTATCATAGTACTGGTATTGCTGTAGCCGACTTCATCCGCAACCTTGCTGATCAATAACTCATCCTTGCCTTCCAGTAATACAACTGCTTTCTCAAGACGAATTTTATTCAAATAATCAATAAGGTTTTCTCCTGTCTGCTCCTTGAAGAAGTGGGAAATGTAAGCAGGCGCGAGATCAAATTCCCTTGCTATGGAGTTCAGGCACAAATCCTTGTTTTTATAATTTTCGTTGATATAAACCTGCAGTTTTTCTTTCAAAAGAGTATTGTGGCTTTTTTTATTCATGTTCATATGTTCACAAAGCCGGGAATATATAAACCTTATGGTGATGAACAATTCTTCTATGGTTTCGCATTTGGAAAGCTGGGAACTCGGGTCATACTTTTCCTTGAAGGTTTTTTCCCAGGCAATATTGGTCTCCTGTATACATTTCAATGCCGTACTCATCATGTCAAACATCAGGCATCTGACTATTGCAGGGCTTAACTGCCTTTCCAGGAAATTTTTACGGAATACTTCTTCGAGCAGCCTGTTCACTTCATTTGTGTCCCCTGCCTTTATCATATTGATCAGGCAGTTTTCGGTCTTTAAGGGATAGTAATAGTCCTCCTTGTCTTCCGACGGCAGGATATCCCTGTAGCGGATTATTGTGTTTTTCCCTTTGATGAGCCTGTATTTAAGTGCAAGCATGGCTTGTTGGTAGCAGCCGTGTATACCCTCCATATCATGGCAGAAGTCGCTGATTGCTATTGTCACATTCATACCGTTATCCTCGCTTAACTGCTTTGATAATTGCTCTGCTATCTGATTTACAATAATACAGTTATCTTCATCATTGTAGCCGGACATGTTGCATAAAACCGCAATCTTGTCGTCCTCAAGAGGAAAAGCATACACACTGAGATCGTTAAAGGATATTTTGAAAACAATATCCGAAGCAAGTCTTTCAATGGATTGTGCTGTAAATTTTTCATCCAGGCTGCCGCTTCCGGAAGAAGAGCTAAGATTAAGTATGAATACACAGAATACCGGATGCTTGAAGTATAAGTCCAGCAATTTCAAATAGCTGTTGATTTCGTCTGCATTTCTGATATTCCCTTTCACAAGCTTTGCAAGAAATCCTGCCTTTAAGGTCGGAATCTGTTTCCTGAAACTGTGGCTCTCATCCAATGCTTTTTCCACAACACTTTTTATCGAATGGAACTTGACCCTCCGGCCTGTTTGCGACGGGCTTAAGTAAAGTCTCTGGTTGATTGTATTAAGTATATCCCTCGCGGATATATAGTTTCTGTATACAAGAAGGTATGCTGTAATAATCCCGACCAAAAATAAAATCATGGACAGCTTTAACGTTAAATTTTTTAATCTGACGGCTTCCGCAAGATGGACATCCATCGGAGTGATGGAAACCAGCTTCCAATCCCTTGCACGGGATGAAATATGTGCGATTGCCATATTTGAGCCGTTTACCATTTTTGTCGTAAACCTTCTGTTTTCAGCCAGATCCTGGTACTTTACCGGTTTTACGATATCCTCTTTCCCCGCATATGCAATGATCTGGTTATTTTTGTCGGTTATATAGGTAAAGCAATTTTCAACGCTGCCGATATTTTTCAGTATGTCATTTATGGCTTCATTGTCGATCATAACTACCAGGGTGCCCTGCCACAGATGTCTGTCGTCAAACGGCAGGGACTGAAGGTAGGTTATTGTGTTCTGCTTTCCGCTGTCATACAGTACCGGCTTGGATCCCAGATATTCCTTATAGTGATATTTGCCCAGAAGCTCCCGGTACCATTGATCATGCCCTTTATCAGGGTAGCTGCAGATATAATCGTAGAAAAATGCCTGATCATATCTGCTCTGGCTGTTGATGATATAGTCATTGTTTCTGAAATAAATATAAAAGTCCTTGACGAATCTGTTTGATACGGTATAATTCCTTAATTCCTTGGAAATGTTGAAAGCTTCATATTTGTCAAATTCCGACAACGGCCTTGCAGCATTCATAAAGTGGTGTATCCGTGGATTCCAGGATAGCTGTATCGCCAAATCGTCAATTTCCTTTAACCTGGAATCAATAACCGATCTGGCTTGCTCAAGCATTGATGAAGCAGTTTGATTCACTTCTTTTTTTATGATCTGGGAGGAAAAAAAGTACACCAAATAAACCAACAGTACAGGAATGAGCAAAACACTGCTGTATGATATCAGAAAATGCCAGAATGAACTTTTGATGGGACGCATGATTTTCTGAATAATCGAATGCAACAAACCAACCATCCTCCAGTATCATCAACTTTATCAACCCATATTGCACGATGACTGCAGTTCCATGAGGATCAACCTTTTATGGCCCCAATCATGACGCCCTTGACGAAATATTTTTGCAGGAATGGATAGACAAACAAAATCGGCAGAGTTGCTACCATGATGGTAGCATACTTCACTGTTTCACCGACAGGTTCCTTATCCAGACCGCCTACACCTGTGGTCATGCTGTCGGTACTGCTTGCAATCAATATTTCCCTTAAAACAAGCTGGAGAGGATATAAGTTTCTGTTTCTGAGAAAAATCATCGCATTGAACCAGGCGTTCCAATGATATACACCGTAAAAAAGAATCATAACGGCAATTACAGGCATGGATAACGGTACTATGATTTTATACAGTATGATAAAATCATTGGCTCCGTCGATCTTGGCAGATTCCTCCATACTGTCGGGAATAGCCGCAAAGGATGTTCTCATGATGATAAGATTGTATGTGCTTATTGCAGGCGGTAAAATCAGTGCCAGCATATTATCTGTCAGCCCCAGTGTTTTGACAACCAGGTAGAATGGAATGAGGCCGCCGCCGAAGAACATCGTGAACACGATGACAAACATGAAGAAATTCTTCCAGTAGTAACCCTTTCTGGATAAGGCGTAAGCCCCCAGAGTAGTCAGAAAGAGATTAATGAAAGTCCCTGCAATGACATATACCAAAGTATTTGCATACCCGGTAAGAATCATGGGGTTTTTAAAAACCATGCGGTAGGAAACCATCTCAAAGCCTAAAGGTGCAAACAATAAACCGTTATGGGCAATCATTGCTGACGGATTGCTTAACGAAGCAAATGTAACATATATGAACGGGTATAATGTCACAATAATCAATAAACACATAAGAATAATATTTATAGTATCAAAAACATAATCACCGATTTTCCTTTTTACGACCATTCAGCTCTCCCCTTTCACCACAGACTGTTTTCGTTTAGTCTCTTGCTTATCCAATTTGCCAGTAACAAAAGTGAAAAGTTGATTACCGAATTGAATAACCCGACTGCCGAACTGTAACTATAGCTGAAATCCAAAAGGCCTTTGCGGTAAACATATGATGATATTACGTCGGCTGTGTCATAAGTGTTTGGATTATACAGAAGAATGATCTTTTCAAAGCCGACATTCATCATCTGACCTATTCTTAAAATCAGCAGAATGATAATGGTAGGCGCTATGCCTGGAATTGTAATGTGCCATATCTGTTTCCATCTGTTTGCACCGTCCAGAACAGCAGCTTCATAATATTGCGGGTCTATACCCGTCAATGCTGCAAGGTATATTATCGACCCCCAACCTATTCCCTGCCATATATCGGTACTCACATAAATAAGCCTGAACATTTCCGGTTTTAACAAAAGTGAGCTTCTGGTTCCACCCAGAATTTCTATCAAATCATTCACGACACCTCTTTTTGCCGTAAAATCGATGATCATGCCGCATACTACCATGATAGATATGAAATGAGGCAGATAACTGACCGTCTGAACCACCCTTTTGAATGCTCTGCTCCGGAGCTCATTCAGCAGCAGGGCAAGAATGATTGGAGCGGGGAATCCGAATATCAGGCCATAAAGATTGATCAGTATAGTGTTCCTGACAACTCTGAAAAAGTATACTCCGGAGAAGAAAGTTTCGAAGTGTCTGAAGCCAGCCCATGGGCTTCCTATTATTCCCTTTCCGGGATTAAAGTCTTTGAAGGCTATCTGGGCGCCGTACATTGGCCAGTAGTGAAAAGTAACATAATAGGCCAATACCGGTATCAGCATAATATAGACATATTTATGCTTTTTGAAGTCTTTCAGCAGGAACTTTCCAGCGCTGGTGATTTTTTGGTTGATTCCCGGATTGCCGATCTGCAATTCTGCCATAATATTCCCCTTTCGTCTTATTATTCATTCAAATGTTATGCAAAAACACCAAATATCAAAGCCGACGTTATGACAAACAAGTACCAGATATATCCACTCAACTGACATATATTGAGAAAATCTATGTCCGGTCTTAGCCAGAATCAGTCACTATTGCAAAAGAAATTAAAGGATAGCAATAGTATAATCGCTGTAATCTTGCAAAATTAATAAGTTACCGGGAGTGTTGACAGAATATCTGGATCCGCTACCGGACCACTTGGTCAGTCCATTGCATTAAGGAAATTCAAAATTCGTAATTTTTCAATTCAATTTCTATATAATTATAATACTAATATAACTCACAGAAATTCAAAAGTAAATTTTAACATTTGTATTTTTATATACATTTTTTAAGAATTCATTTTCATTATAACTTCCTTTGAATTCTGATTCGCCCATTATTTTTTGAATTGTCCGACGGATTATAGTTCTTGTGTTGCTGTAAGAGTTAATATACGTTTTCACCATAGGTACATCTGTCAAGTGAGTGGTATAGTTTAATGATACAAATACAGTCGGTACTTCGTATACATACCATGGAATATCAGAAGACATCGGGCATTTCCATCTGATGCGGTAATTATTCTCTGCTGCATATCCCACTATATCAGCAAAAATCAATGCTGCATCCCAATTTTTAGAGTATTCGGCAGTTTTCCCTTTATCTCTTGACGCACCGTCATTCAAAGCAACTTCAAAGCCAACTCTTTCAAGCTCTTCAATGATAACTTTCTCAGAGTTCTTTGTTGCACCATGTATACCACCTGTTTCACCATACAAAGTATACAGTTTTATTCTCTTATGTGTGCTTGGTTTGATGGGCAGCTCATTTCTTGTATTTTTAACAAGCGTTATACCTAAGTCAGCAGCTTCTTCAGCCATGGCCAAATGTTCCGGGCAGCCAACGACTTTAAGTCCTTCCTTGTCAGGAACCAACGCACCTTCTTTTTGTCTGATATGTAGTTTTAAAGCAGCTTTTAATCCTAAAATCCTTTGTAGTGCATCTTTTAAACGCTCTTCCGTAATAATGCCGTTTTTATATCCATCCATCATAAAGCCGAAGTCTTCTTCATGATCATTGAAGAACAGGAACATGTCACAACCGGCAGCAATTGCGGCAGGTACATAATCCCTACACTTCATGGCGGCTGCCATGCCTATCATATGCGAAGCATCGGTTACAACCAACCCGTTAAAGCCTAAAGGACATAGGCAATTAATGCATATGTCCTTTTCATTTAATCCATTCTACTTTCCTGCAGATATAATTTCCTTTGTAATCTTATCCGCATTCTCTATTGTGCTGTCCAGAGTCGCTCCTCCAACAAGGTATTTTTCAAATTCTGATTCCACCGCATCACTAACCTTCTTGTTATATGGGAAAATATTAGTGGCTGAATTAAGCTTCACTCCGCCCAAAACAGCTTTCAGGGAAGCAACATCGTACAGGTTTTCCTTGCCGTTCAACATTGTCTTTAGTAATTGATCCATATTATAATCTTTCTTGGCAGGCAACCCGGTTGCTCTTATATAAACGCCCTCATCACAGTTGAACTTAACCAGCTTGTATGCTTCAGCCTTATGCTTGGAGCTCTTGGGAATCGCACAGAAATTTCCGTCCCCGGTAGTAGCGCCTGCAGGGTAATCTTTGAATTTCGGCACAGTGGCAAAAGCTGTCACCCAGTCATGGGGGTATTTATCCAGCGTGCTGGAAACCTCGGGTATCATCCATGCTCCGATGGGAATCATCGCTACCTTGCCCTGGAAGAAAAGATCTCTATAGGAAAGCTTTCCCGACTTTGCTTCAAAATATGGGAGATGGCTCTTATCCACAGCCTCCAGATCATGCATGAACTGCAAAGCCCATTTTATATTGGGATCTAACAGGTTGCTGGTGCCGTCCTTCTTCAATATCGGCCAGAAATCATAGGCATTGGTTATCGGGAATATTTTGTAGTTGGAAAAAGTATGGAAATAACCGCCGTAACGTTTATCCTTCCCATCGCCCTTCGTCAGTTTCTTTGCATATTCCCTGTAATCATCCCAGGTCCAATCCGGCTTGGGAACCGGAAGGCCTGCCTCATCCAGGTACTTCTTATTCATCATTACAAATCCCGGCTTTAAATCCCAGGGAAAAGCATATATTTTTCCGTTTACTGCGGTATCCAGAGTGTACATGTCGGAATATTTCTTGCCTTCAGCGGCGATGTATTCATCCAGCGGAGCAAGCATACCCCTGGCAACCCTGTCTGCGTATTCATTTCTGTTCGAATATGAAACTACATCAATATCTTCTCCACCGGCAATCATCAGATCGGTCTTCTGCATATACTCGTTGGAATTATTCTCTGTCAGTAGTTGAAACTCCACCTTCAAATTCGGGTTTTGCTTTGTAAACTCCTTTGTTATGAGTTCATCGAGATAGTTTCCGTTCAAATCCTTGTTGTTTACCCACGTTGTGAACTTAAGTGTTATATTTCCCTGCGACTTCGTATCCGCCTGCTGCCCCGACCCGGATGCGTTACCACCCTTTTGTGCACAGCCTGCAAATAAGGCAACGATCATCACAACCGCTACTGTCAGGGCTGACAGTCTTTTGACCACCTTGTTCATGTTTACTCCTCCTTAAAATTTTATTTCTATATTTCTACTGTGTCTGTAAGAAAAACAATGGCAAAAGACATGATTTCCAATCAGACATAGTAATATTATACCCGTCAACCTTTGACCGCACCGGCTGCCATACCCTCAAGAATATACTTCTGCCCGGCCAGGAAAATGATTATGAGCGGAATTATGGTGCAAACCGCTGCTGCCATAACCAGGGAATAGAATGTGCCGCTTTCTGATGCAAACTGCCGGATTCCCAGCTGTATGGTATAAAGGCTTCTGGACTTCAAAAATACCAATGGGGTCTGGTAATCATTCCATGTCCATACAAATTTGATAATGGCAAGTGTAGCAACTATAGGCTTCGACATAGGCAGTATAATGAGGGTGAATATCCTGAAATGGTTAGCCCCGTCAATTTTAGCAGATTCCGACAGTGCTTCCGGTATGGTGACCATGTACTGTCTCATAAGGAACATGCCGTATACACTGAAGGAAAGTAATATGATGATAATGGCATGTGTATCATATAATCCGAACCATCTGGCCAACAAAAACCTGGGTACGAGGATAACCTGGTCAGGGACCATCAAAGCAGCCAGTAAAGCCGGAAAAATAATATTTTTAAACTTGAACTGTACTTTGGCAAAAGCATATCCTGCCATGGCAGAAAATATCACCTGAAAAACTGTTGCAACCACTGTTATTTTAAAGGTGTTCCAATAAAACATTACAAAGTTGTACCTGCCCATCCATACTTCACGATAATTTGCGACAGCATTAAACTTTCTGGGAATCCATTCTATAGGAAATTTGAATACATCCGCCTCAACTTTCAATGAGGCCGATATCATCCATAAAAATGGCATGATGGTGGTTATAGCAACAATCATCAGCATCCCCGTTAAAACAATTTTAACTATATTATTCCTTACACTGCCTGTTTTCATAAGCTACCCACTCCTAACTGTAACTGACCCATTTTTTTTGTTGATTCCATTGGAAAAGCGTAATTGCAAATATAATGATAAACATTGCCCATGCAGCTGCACTTGCCTTACCCATTTCATAATACTTGAAGGCTGCACGGTAGATATAATAGGCAATAACTGTGGTGGATGTGCCCGGCCCTCCGTCAGTCAATGCACTGACTACATCAAATACTTTGAATGAACCTATCAATTGTATTATGAAGAGAAAGAAGGTGGTAGGTGAAACCATCGGTAAAGTAATAACAAAGAATTTCCTGACTTCGCCGGCTCCGTCGATTTCTGCAGCTTCATACAAGTCTGCGGGAACTCCCTTTAAGCCTGCCATGTATACCAGTATAATATAACCCAGCTGCTGCCAGATTGAAAAGGCTATAACCGATGGCAGCGCCCATTTCAAATCAGCGAACCACTTAGGAGGATTTTGTATCCCTATACTTTTTAAGAATTCGTTCACAGGCCCGAAGGAAGGATGCAGCACCACCGACCATACCACTGCAGAAGCAACAGCACTGGATATATACGGCAAAAACAAGGAAATCTTGAAAAAGTTCTGACAGAAAACATATTTATTGATTAATACAGCCAGTACAAGTCCTATCGAAATACCGACCGGCACTGTGGAAACCGCAAAGATCAAGGTGTTTTTCATTGAGGAGGAAAACCAGTTATCCTTCATTATACCAACAAAATTCTGCATACCGGTAAATTTCATTGCGGATAGATTTATCCCCTGCATAAACTCCCAGTGGCTGAACGCCAATATGAGCGAAAATATTATTGGGAACGCCATAAAAATTATAAAATTGATAAGGATGGGGAATAGAAATACATATCCAACTATATTTTCATTTTTTTCAATGCTGCTGCTTTTTTTACCAGACAAATCCATACACTCCTTCTCATATCTATACAGCTTGGCTTACCGATGGCTTTTGGGCAGGTACTCATTACTACCCCTTCCAGCACCAGACTTCCATATGCTCACCGGCGAAATGGCACTGGCTGTTATTAAAATTCTATTTCCCCGGCCTGTCTTTTTCAATGCGTTTTGATTACTAAAAAATATGTTTTCATGACTTATACAGTTTTTGAATCAGCGGCCCTGTCTTTGATATGAATTGTAAATAGCCTGATATAATAATAAAAGTGTACTTGCAGAGGATCATCCGATAGCTCCGCAGTACACTTAAAGGAATTTTTCTTTCATTATAAAAGGCACTATCAAACCACTCTTTAAAGAAAGCTTTGCTTATCTTTTATCCCTAACCTCCCCAGGTGTCTTCCCTGTAACCTTTTTGTAAAGCCTGTAAAAATAGCTGGGCTGCTCAAGACCCACGGCTTTTGTAATCTCTTCAATTGTCAGCTCTGATTTCTCCAGAAGCAAGGTCGCTTTTTCCACCCTCTTACCTATCAGGTAATCTGAAAAATTAATTCCCACCTCACTTTTGAACAATCTGCTGAAATAACTGCTATTCATACTTACCATCTCAGCCATGGATTCACAGGTTATATTTTTGTCTAAATTAGTTTCAATGTATTTCAATACTCTATCAATTTCTTTTCTTACAGCTGAATTTTTAGTTTTGCCCAGATTATCGAGATAACTGTACACCATATTGGTAAAAGCTTCTTTTAGTGCCGAATAGGTATCCACATTGACTTTCAGAGCTTCAAAAGCATTCTTGTTTTTATTGAAGGAAGATAGCATGTCCATGCTTATTTTTGAAAACAGCTTTTTGGTTTCCTTCGGAGTACAATTTTGACTTTCCACTTTCACATACAGCTCATCCAGTAGTTTTATAACAGCAGGTCTGTCACCGGAATCCAGTGCAATTATAAGCTCCTTCCTTACCCCATCCAGGGATTCATATATATCTATGTTGGAGAAATCTTTCTCCTGTGTGACTACAGCCCCACTCCCAGCAAAAAAGTAGTTATCCCTCATCAAAGTAGTTTCCTTCATTGCTGTTCCTATATCTGTATAATTTATACACACGCTGCTGATACATGACGACATGTTCATCCCCAGTATTTGCCTGACCGAGTTATGAAGCTCCTTCAATTTCAACAGTGTTCTTTGCTTAATGGATGTCCCGGATGCCTCTTCCCACAGAAGCATTATAAGCTTGTCCCTCCCGTATAAAAAACATTTAATGCCTATTTCCTCTTGCATAATTTCTTCAGCTATATTCATAATACAGAACTTCAAAAGACCATCTTCCTTAATGGGGCAGCCCTCAATATCCCTTTCAAAGTTGTCAATGTAATTGCAAATAACCCTGAAAGGCTTGTCGGGGAAATTAAGCTTCAGAACTTCAACCCTTTTTTGGATCTCTTGCCTTTTTAATAGTGTTCTCGCTATGATATCAGTAATAAACTTCTCCTCTATCACAATCCTGTTACTTGAGAGCTCCATATTCAACAAACTGATTGTTTCTTTTTGCATACTTTCAGCATCAAGCTTGTTTTTCATTCTTTTCAGGATCTCTACCATGCCCTGACTGGTAAGCGTATACTTTACAATATAGTCGTCGGCTTCCAACTTAACCGCCCTCTGCGCAAAATTGAAGTCCTCATGGCAGGTAAGAATCACGCTTCTTATATCAGGCTTGATTTCTTTAATCTCACTTACCAGATCAAGTCCGCTAATAGACGGCATGGTGATATCGGTAATAATAAGGTCAGGTACTTGCGTCCTGCAAATTTCCAAAGCTTCAGTGCCATTCCGTGCACGGGATATTATCTTAAAGCCATGCTCCTCCCACGGAACAACTTGTTCCAGCCAATCCAGCATCTCAACATCGTCATCAACAATTACCGTCTTAATCATACAAAGTTCCCTCCTCAACCAACCCAGGAAGAGTTATCTCCGCAGTTGTCCCTCCATTTGGCACGCTTTTATATTTGATGCCGTATTCATTCCCATAATTGATTTTTATCCTCTGATCTACATTTGCAATTCCTATGCCGGAAAGCTTCATGTGCTTTTTTTCGCCTGTTCCTTCAGATAATCCTGTTTCCATGCCCTTTCCGTTATCATGAACTGTTATGACCACTTTGTCAACCATAAGTTCCGCTGTCACCGATATCAGCCCTTCACATGTCATACCTTCAAAGCCATGAAGGATAGAGTTTTCTACAATCGGCTGAAGCAGCAGCTTTGGCACTTTATAGTCTGCAAGAATTTCCGGGATGTCGAAATAAGCGTCAAATTGGATGCCATGCCTCATCTGAAGAATTTGAACATAGTTTTTAAGGTTCTCTATTTCCTGCTTTAGCGGAATAAAAGAATCTCCCTTTGTCAATGTCATTTTTAAAAGCCCGATCAGTGCAACAATAATCTGTGAAGCC
>CALMWN010000302.1 GCA_937873555.1 uncultured Clostridia bacterium | reverse complement strand
GTAAATGTATGTGGAGCAGCCATTTTGGAAACAAGAACCTCATCCACTGTCTCACTGCTCAGAGGGTCAATTATTTTACCATATGTCAAAGTGTGAGACTTCGCTTTTTTGAAGTCATTTTTGCTTCTAAATATTTTTCCCGCTATATTGAATGAATCATTGCCGCTTATCCTTATGATGCCTATTCCACCAGTCCCCAGGGCTGTCGATATCGCAGCAATAGTATCTTCATTATACATCAAAAGTCCTTCCTTCCCTATAAGCCATACACAGGCTAACCCTCACTCCCGGGCTCCTCTTAAAGAAACTTAATAAAAAGGGACAATATCAAATCAGCCGTATACTGATTCCCATTGTCCGCCGCCATTATCCGGAATATACAATTTATAAGACAACCAAATTTACTTCAAAGTGATTACAACCTTTCTGTTTGGCTCATCACCTGTGCTGTAGGTCTCGACATACCTATTATTCTGCAGTGATGAATGTATTATTCTTCTTTCATAAGGATTCATCGGTTCAAGGGTAATAGGCTTCTTGTACTTCATAACCCTCTCTGCAAGCTTGTTTGCAAGCTTGACCAGGGTTTCCTCCCTTTTCTGCCTGTAATTCTCAATATCAATTACAATCCTCTTATAATCCTCGTTATCCTTGTTTACTACAAGGCTGCACAAATATTGGAGAGAATCCAGGGTTTCACCTCTTCTTCCGATTATTATGCCCATATCCCTGCCATTTACGGTCAGTTGGACTTTTTCATCGTCTTCCTCAATGTCTATCTCCGCTTTTACATCCATTTTTTCAAGGACATCCAAAAGGAATTTCCTGGCTGTTTCTCCGCGTGAAGCTTTCATTGTCAGTCTTACACGGGCCATTTTATTTCCGATCAGCCCGAAAATACCCTTGTTTCCCTCATCTAAAATCTCTATATCCACACTATCCCTGTTTACATTCAGTTCTTCAAGTCCCATATTTATAGCTTCTTGTACAGTTTTAGCCGTTTTTTCAATACTATGCGCCATTTATTTATCTGCAACCTCCTTCTTCTTCTTCATAATAAATTTATTGATATAAAGCTGCTGAAATACCTGTATGACATTACCTATTATCCAGTACAAACCCAAACCTGCAGGAACGCTGAATGCAAAAAATGCAGTCATGAAAGGCATCATGATCATCATACTGTTCTGCATGGAATTTTGCATATTGTTTTCATTATTCTTGGCAGCCGGTTGAGGCGTGGAAAACTTGACCGATATAAATGTAGTAACCGCAGCCAGAATAGGTATCAGTAAAAGTGCAAGGTATTGGTGGCTCATTGGATTATTAAACAATAAATCAGGATTCCACTCGGGTCTTAAGCCCAGATTCAAACCGAGGAAATGCATATTTATAAGTTCATCCTTCTTTAGCAGATCTCCAACATTGGCCAGCTGGTCCGGGTGGTTGTTAAAATAGTTTATAATAGACAAATCAGGCATTCCCATTATCCTGAATTCTGTTGGAACATGCTCCAGCAGCTCCTGTATCAGCTGTGGGCTTTTAACCAGCATAAACTTTAAGGGCTGTGAGATTACCCAATACAGCGAAAAGAGTATCGGCATCTGAAGTAAAAGAGGCAGACAGCCGCCCGCAGGATTTACCTTGTTCTCCTGATAGACCTTCATAAGCTCCTGGTTCAGCTTTTCCTTATCTGTTTTGTACCTTTTCTGGATCTCCTGTATCTGCGGTTGTATCTCCTGCATTTTTGCGGTTGAACGGTACTGCTTTACATATAACGGAAGAAGTATCAGCCTTATCAAAATTGTTAAAATGATTATAGCAAGTCCATAACTTAAAAAGGATATGTTATAGTATATCAATTTAAGAATTTGCCCCATAAAAAGGGCCACATAATCTAATGGATTCATATATGTTTCCTTTCTCTTTTATCTTTCAAAATACATTTGCAGTAATTTTAATACCCGGGCTAATGGTCATACATAGGTTCACTTTACGGGGTCATATCCTCCAGGATGAAAAGGATGGCATTTCAGCAACCGCTTTACGGCCATAATACTTCCCCTTACAGCTCCATACCTGCTTATCGCATCAATTGCATATCTTGAACATGTAGGATGAAATCTGCAGCTGGGCTTTTTCAATGGGGAAATCCAGTGCCTGTAGAATTCAATCAATAATATCAAGAACTTTTTAAACAATGCCATTTCTCCTGATCTAAAACACCCAATTTTTTAATAAGGAACTTCATTTCTTTTTTGATAACATTAAACTCCGGTATTAAATCGTTGCTTCTTGCAACAAATACAAAATCATTACCTGTTTTAATAAACGGCTCATAAAACCTGTAATTTTCTTTTATTATTCTTCTTACTTTGTTTCTTTTTACACTCTTTCCTGTTTTTTTGCTTACAGTTATTCCAATCCTGTTAATATTAAGGTTATTGGCCAGAACATACATGATTATGAATTTTCCAACATAGAACCTTCCCTTTTTGTACACCTTCATAAATTCATAATTTTTTTTTATGGAAACAGTATTAAGCATATTGTGGAGTATATCCTCCATTGTAATACATTGAAATACATACTTTTATGTGCTAAACCGATAAAACTCACCGAAAGCATAATTTATTTATAAAAATAAATTATGTGAAATGGCACTGATTTTGAGCCTTATCAAACAAGTTTTGTGAGACTTTGAAGCCTCACAAAACTTGTTCTGCATGTTGCAGTCCAAATTAAACAAAAAGACCACACGTGTGCGGTCTTACGCTGAAAGCTCTTTTCTACCCTTTAATCTGCGTCTCTTTAAAACTTTTCTTCCGTTGGAAGTACTCATTCTTTTTCTGAAACCATGTTCTTTCTTACGTTGCCTCTTCTTAGGCTGATATGTTCTTAGCATTATTCACACCCCCGTTCGCTGCGTAAACCTTATTGCACTTTATAATTTAAATTTAATAAATTATTGTTCAAAAGATACCTTGTTTAAAGACACCAAACCAATTATATATAAAACTATCAACCATGTCAAGAAACTATTTTAGTAAGGTTTTTGGCGTATTTCCGACTATTTGCAAAACCTGATACTAAATATTGTACTTTTCTCTTTGTAATCACAACATTTTGTAGCGTAAAATTATGGGCGCTCATAGTGTTTATCTTGTTGTGGATAATTATTTTAATTAATATATTTTTTGTGGATAACTTAATACTTTTATATTGAATAATGGAAAAAAGTCTGATATATTATTTATACTTGTTAATTACTTGAAACATCCAAAATACATACAAACTGTACACTGAAAGAATGTTTGCAATACAGTATAATTTGTTGGTTCCGGCAGATGCTCATTATCATTCCCCGTCCCTGTGGATAACGGCAGTAAATTTGAAGGATAAACACGGCTAAACGGTAAGGAAATAAAATAAGTTTAACTGCATTGTTCGAATACTTTTTTACCAGTAAAATAATATAAAAGTACAAATTTTACCACAATAGTATATGATATTGTTACAATTTTTATGCCCTGGGAAATTATTACCACTTGCACGACAATATTTTAAAGACTGTATGAAGGCTTAAATTTCAAATTATTTGTCAACAATTTAAGGATAATACTAAGAAAATATATTAATTCTTCATATTATCAGGCAAGGAATATAAATTTTAAAAAGCAAAATTCAACTTATATGGCATAAGATATACCTGGCTGGAGGCGTCCCATGATCATACAGATTTCTGACATATGGCAGAAAACATTAAATTTATTAAAAAACGAACTGACAGAAATAAGCTTTAATACATGGATAAAAACAATCGAACCAATATCCATTAATTCAAACACGATTAATCTTGGAGTTCCTGCAGAATTTAACAAGGGAATACTTGAATCCCGGTATTCTATTTTGATAAAAAATGCGATAAAGCAGACAACGTCAAAGGAATATCTTATTAACTTCATCATCCCGTCAAATGAAAATAACAGGAAGATGAATAACCAATCCGATATTGTAAGTTCGGAAGAGAATTTGGTTTCCATACTAAATCCGAAATACACATTTGATACATTTGTTATAGGTAACGGCAACCGTTTTGCACATGCTGCTTCACTTGCCGTTGCAGAATCACCCGCCAGGGCCTATAA
>CALMWN010000301.1 GCA_937873555.1 uncultured Clostridia bacterium | reverse complement strand
ACGACTGAAGAGCAGGAATTCAAAGGGGTTGTCAATCAGGGATTCCTGGAACAGTCAAACGTTAACATAATAAAGGAAATGGTAGATATGATAAGTGTAATGAGATCATACGAAGCCAATCAAAAAATACTGCAAAACCAGGATAACACACTGGATAAGCTGGTAAACGAAGTAGGAGCTGTTAAATGATACTGTATGGAGTTTTATGCGATACTAATGTAAACAGGGGGAACAATTTATGATGCGGGCACTTTGGACAGCGGGTTCAGGAATGATAGCGCAGCAGTTCAATGTAGATGTGATATCCAATAACCTTTCCAATGTGAATACAGTTGGATATAAGAAAGAACGGGCGGAGTTCAAAGACCTTTTATATGAAACATTGGACCGTGCGTATATGCTGGATGGAAAAGGCAAGCCTGTCAACCTGCAGGTGGGACACGGCACATCGGTGGTTGCGACAGTCAAAAACTTCGGGACAGGCAACCTGGAAAAGACAGAGAACCCATTGGATATGGCAATTGATGGTGAAGGCTTTTTTACAGTGAGGGGCCCAAAGGGTGATGTCAATTATACGAGGGACGGAAGCTTTAAAATAAGCATCACGCCCGACGGCAAAAAACTCAGCACATCTGACGGCTACCCGGTATTGGACGATGCCGGGAATGATATAGTACTTGATGTTGATGTATCCAAGCTGAACGTTTCCTCAGAGGGAGAGTTGAGCTATACCGACGCTAATGGACAATCGGTATCACTGGGACAGAAAATAGGGCTTGTGAAGTTTCCCAACAAAAATGGTCTCGAAAGCATAGGAAAGAACTTTTATGCCAGCAACTCGGCGTCAGGAGACCCTGTTGCGGATGGGGAGTCCGGAACCAAGAGCACCATATCACAGGGCTTTTTGGAATCCTCCAATGTACAGGTGGTTGAGGAAATGGTAAAGCTCATAGTTGCCCAGAGGGCATATGAAGTAAACTCCAAGGCGATACAATCCGCGGATGAGATGCTTGGTATGGCAAACAACTTGAGAAGATAGAAGATATAAGTTAAAATAGTAATTGATAAAGCTTGTTTTATTAATATCAGGTTCAAGGTGGATAGTATATAATGGAAATAGGAAAGATAAATGGCAATATTACCGGTGCCACCATAGATAATGCCAGAAACAAGGTGAATGACAGCACTTTCGACATGCACCTCAAGAATGCAATGAATAAGGGAAATGACCAGGAGTTGAAGAAGGTCTGCAAGGAATTTGAGGAAATCATACTGAACATGATGTACAAACAGATGAAGGCCTCGATTCCGAAATCAGAGCTTCTTCAGGATGATCCGGCAAAAGACATATTTGACTCCATGCTGGATGAAAAGCTGATGGGAGAGGCTTCAAAAAGCGGAGGTGCGGGCCTGGGTGACATGCTTTACAAACAGCTTGAAAAGCGGTTGAAATCGACATATACTTCGGATAAATAAAGGAG
>CALMWN010000300.1 GCA_937873555.1 uncultured Clostridia bacterium | reverse complement strand
CAGAGGATTTTGAATGGTAACACCCTACCTTATCATTATTCGAGGGTCGGGGGTTCAATTCCCCCCCAGCGGCTCCAAAAATTGCGGCAAGTGATGTATATCCCTTGCCGCAATTTTTTGTATAAGATTTAGACAGCTGCTGGCGAAATCATGCCATTTCATTCCATCTGAGTTCGTTGCGAAGCTTCAGTATGTTTGTGTCTTTGTTAATCAGAACATATTCAATGCCTGCCATTTCAGCCCAATCAATCAACTGCTCTGAAGTAACAGCAAATGAGAAGACTGTATGGTGTGCGCCTCCGGCATATATCCAAGCCTCTGCTGAAGTACAAAGAGAAGGCTGCGGCTTCCAAAGCACTCGTGCTACAGGAAGTTTCGGCATGGCTTTATCAGGCTTTACAGCATCTACCTCATTAATGATCAGACGGAAACGGTTTCCCATATCTATCAATGAAGCACATACTGCTGACCCGGAAGCACCATCGAATACCAACCTTGCAGGATCGGCTTTTCCACCAATGGATAAAGGATGAACTTCAATTTTGGGTTTTGTAGAAGCAATCGTAGGACAGACTTCAAGCATATGTGCACCAAGTACAAGCTCATTTCCAGGTTCCAGATGGTAAGTGTAATCTTCCATAAACGAAGTCCCTTTTCCTCCAGCCATAACCTTCATAATGCGCACCATGGCAGATGTCTTCCAATCACCTTCACCTCCAAAACCATATCCTTCTTCCATTAATCTTTGTACCGCAAGGCCGGGAAGCTGCTTCATGCCATGCAAGTCCTCAAAGGTAGTGGTGAATGCCCCGAAGTCTCCTTTTTCAAGGAAAGCTCTCATACCAAGCTCAATACGGGCCTGCTCACGTATTGCTTCACGTGCTGTACCAGAGATTTTGGCTTCTTCAGAAATGTCATACGTTGTAGAATATTGTTCCATAAGTTTATCAATTTCTGCATCTGGTATATCATTTATATGTTTTACGAGATCACCAATACCGTAACCGTTAACTGACCATCCAAACCTTATTTGTGCTTCTACCTTATCACCCTCTGTTACAGCAACTTCTCTCATGTTGTCGCCAAATCTTGCAACTTTTAACTGTCTGCCGTATATATAGGCAGAAGCAGTTCTCATCCATATACCTATTCTTTGACGAACTCCCTGATCTTCCCAATGTCCGACTATTACCTTTCTTGCAATACGCATACGAGCTCCTATATAGCCGTATTCACGATCGCCATGCGCAGACTGGTTAAGGTTCATGAAATCCATATCTATGCTGTCCCATGGAATGTCACGGTTGAATTGGGTATGTAGATGGAGAAGAGGCTTGTGTACCTCAGTTAGGCCTGCAATCCACATTTTTGACGGGGAGAAAGTATGCATCCATGTAATTATTCCTGCACAGTTATCATCAGAGTTAGCTTCGTTGAACAACTTTCTAATAGCATCAGCTGTTGTTAAAACTGGTTTAAATACTATTTTATATGGGATAGCAGGGTCACAGCTAAGCCTTTCCGATATTATTTTCGAATGCTCATCTACCTTATTAAGTGTTTCTTCTCCATATAAATGCTGGCTACCGGTAACAAACCAAAATTCAAAAACTTTTTTATTCATAATTATTGACTCCTCCTTAACAGTTAAACATGTATGCATGAGTACTTGTATTATTATCTTACTAGTTTCAAATAGCAAGTGCAATTGTTTTTTAAATATTCTTTGTATTTTATAGAATTTAAATTTGGAGAATGAAAACAATATTGCAAAATACTGATTGTTGTTATATGATTTTATTAAAGATGTATGCACAAGTAGCGATGCTAAAAGGAGTTAAAAATGAAGAACGAGGTTAGCCAAACAAAATACTCAAAAGTCATAGAGTATTTAAAAGAAGAGATATTGATGGGGAGGATAAAGCAGGGAGAACAAATCCCCTCGGAAAATACACTTGCCGAAATGCTGTCAATGAGTCGCAATACAGTGAGGAAAGCTCTGTCAGTGCTTGTAAATGAAGGCTACCTTTATACAGAGCATGGGCGAGGTACATTTTGCCGGGACAGGAGTAAAATCAGGAAAAGTTCCAGGAACATTGGGGTAATAACAACGTATATCTCAGAATATATCTTTCCGAGAGTTATACAGGGTGTTGACAGTATACTTTCCGAAAAAGGTTACAGTATTATTCTTAAAAATACTGATAATGATGTTCTAAAAGAAGCTGCTTACCTTGAGGAGGCGCTTGAAAAGGATTTAGAGGGTTTGATAATTGAGTCGACAAAAAGTGCTTTGTTTTCAAATAATATAAAATATTATGATGCCCTTGACAATCATCACATTCCATATGTATTTATTCATGGATGCTATCAACAGCTTGAGGGTAAGCCGCAGATAATTTTAGATGATATTGAAGGCATGTACTTAATTGTAAAATATCTTGCAGATATAGGGCACCGGAACATTGCAGGTATATTTAAAGCGGATGACATTCAAGGGGTAAACAGACATAAGGGGTATGTAAAGGCTTTGTCCGAGTATGGTATACCGTATAACCCGGACTATGTTGTATGGTTTCATACAGAAGACAGACTGTCAAAACCTTATGCTGCAATAAAGGCAATGATAGACAGTGGTATAAAAATTGATGCCGTTTCCTGCTATAACGATCAAATAGCATTCAAAATGTATGAGCTGTTTAATGAGATGGGTAAGAGGGTTCCAGAGGATATATCCATTACCGGTTTTGATGATTCATATCTTTCTGTTAATTGCCCTGTTAAACTAACTACAGTTAGCCATCCTAAAGAAAAGCTTGGCGAAATTGCCGCTCAGGTTCTTCTCAATATGATTAAAGATTGTTCCTATCTGAATAAACCTGTGAAGAAAATCATAAAGCCTGAACTGGTAGTACGGGATTCATGCATAAACAGATAGCCATATATTCAGAGGTTCGAAATGTAATTTATTTAAGAAAGAGGGGTTTTATAAATGAGTAAAAAATATTCTATTGGTGTAGATTACGGAACTCAGTCCGGCAGAGCTGTGCTGGTTGAAGTAGAAACAGGTAAAGAAATAGCTTCGGCAGTTAAAGCTTACACTCATGGTGTAATGGATGAAGTTCTACCTGATGGTGTTACAAAACTTGCACCGGATTGGGCATTAGAGCATCCTCAGGATTATCTTGAAGTGCTGGAGGCAACTATTCCTGCTGTACTTAAAGAATCAGAAGTTGCACCTCAAGATGTGATCGGGATTGGAATAGACTTTACAGCATGTACAATGCTGCCGATTGATAAGGATGGAAATCCTCTGTGCTTTCAGAGCAAATACAGAGATAATCCTCATAGCTATGTAAAGCTATGGAAACATCATGCTGCCCAGGAAGAAGCGAATAAACTAAATGAAATAGCAAGAGAGAGAAATGAGAGCTTTTTAAAGCTATATGGCGGAAAGATATCCTCGGAATGGCTGATACCAAAAATATGGCAGGTTCTGAATGAAGCACCGGAAATCTACAATGAAGCAGACCGGTTTATTGAAGCAGCAGACTGGGTTGTTCTGCAGCTTACTGGAGAAGAAAAGAGAAACAGCTGTACAGCTGGGTATAAGGCCATTTGGCACAAAAAAATGGGGTACCCCTCGAATGAATTTTTCAAGGCATTGGATCATAGGCTTGAAAAGGTTGTAGAAGAAAAGCTAAGCACTGCTATATATCCTCTTGGAACTAAAGCAGGTGAATTGACTTCAAAAGCAGCAAAACTTACAGGGCTTAAATCAGGTACTGCGGTTGCAGTTGCAAATGTTGATGCTCACGTAGCGGTTCCGGCAGTTGGTATAACAGAGCCGGGGAAAATGCTTATGATCATGGGCACATCAACATGTCATATGCTGCTGGGTGCTGAAGAAAAAATTGCATCCGGCATGTGTGGAGTCGTTGAGGATGGTATTATTCCGGGTTTCCTTGGATATGAAGCCGGACAATCCTGTGTAGGTGATCATTTTGAGTGGTTTGTTGAAAATTGTGTACCAGCTGCATATTTAAAAGAGGCAGAGGAAAAGGGACAAAACATATACGAGTTATTAAGAGAAAAGGCATCTGTCCTTAGGGTCGGTGAAAGCGGGCTTGTTGCTCTTGATTGGTGGAATGGCAATCGCTCGGTTCTTGTTGATGCAGATCTGACAGGTGTAATAGTGGGATATTCACTTATAACAAAGCCCGAAGAAATATATAGGGCATTAATAGAAGCAACTGCCTATGGGACGAGGATGATTATTGAAACGTTCCGGAATAATGGAGTTCCTGTAACCGAGTTGTATGCTGCGGGGGGGATTGCTGAAAAGGATGAACTGATGATGCAGATATATTCTGATGTTACAAATATGGAAATAAGGATTTCCGCTTCTGCTCAGACGCCGGCACTTGGATCGGCAATGTTTGGTGCCGTGGTTGCAGGCAAGGCCAGAGGTGGATACGACAGCATTACAGATGCAGCAAAAGCAATGGCAAAGGTTAAAGCCAAATACTATAAACCTATTTCTGAAAATGTAGATGTCTATGAAAAACTTTATTCAGAATACAAGAAGCTTCATGACTACTTTGGACGTGGGGAAAATGATGTTATGAAGAGACTTAAGGAAATCAGAAAAGAAGCAAGGGGATAAGGAAGACTTATGCAGGAAAAATTAAAAGAAGAAGTATATAATGTTAATAAGATGCAGAAAAGTCAGTTAACCTGAATAGATAAACATGATAAGGAGTTATCGCAAATGGAGCATGAGCAGAATATAAATAATGGAAGTATTCAAGTAAAGCCGTCAAGCACATCTGTAGTAGAGATGACGGAGCTTGTGCTGCCGAATGATACCAATTTGCTTGGCAACCTGCTTGGCGGACGGTTGATGCATTGGATAGACATTGCCGGTGCGATGACTGCCTCCAGGCATTCAAACAGGACAGTTGCAACTGTTTCGGTTGACAGCCTTGACTTCAAGCATCCTGCCAGAATGGGAGAATTGGTTATGCTGAAGGCAAAACTTACCTGGACAGGCAGAACCTCCATGGAGGTGTTGGTTAAGGCGTATGCGGAAAACCTTAAAAGTGGCGCTGTTATATTGATTAGCAGGGCCTACTTGACTTTTGTGGCGCTCGATGATGCCGGGAAGACGGTTGCCGTACCTCAATTGATACCGGAAACCGATGAGGAAAGAAAAATGTTTGAAGAAGCTTGCGTTAGACGCCAGGAAAGGCTGAAAAGGAAAGAGGAAGACTGATTTCATAAAACAGGAAATAGAGCAGAATACGGGCATACCAGCCGGCTTAGCCGGGTGTGTCATTTTTAGGGGATTGTTAGCAGCCCCCCCTGTGTGATAAAATCAAGTGTGCATAACGATATAAAACAGAATAGTACTCGCTGCACAGGGGGATAAGTTCAATGCTGGAGAAGCTTTTTTCCAAAAGACACAGCATCATTTTTACATGGCTGTTTTCATATATTCTGGTCCTGGTTGTTCCTGTAGCAATTGCCGGCATCACGTATGTTGAGACTGTACGTGTTGTTGAAAATGAAATTAATAATTCGAATTCGCTGTTTCTTAAAAGAATCCAGCAGCAGATGGATAGCTTGCTTAATGATGCAGAACGCTTAAGTGAAGAAGTGGCTTTGAATTCGCGTGTAAATGCTCTGTTAAGGGAAACAGGCCCTTTTGATAATAATTTTTATTATAATTTGTATTTAACAACCAGGGATTTGGGTGCTTTCAGAATACCCAACGCTTCCATAGACGATTTCTATATTTATTTTAAAAATATTGATTTTGTGGTGTCCAGCAGTACCAGCAAAGACAGCAGTTCTTTTTATGATGCCTATATAAAGCCTTCCGGCATGTCTTATGAAGAGTGGCTTAAAATTGCATCGGGCTATTACAGGGGGAATTATATAACTGTAAACAAATCAAACCCTTTGCGTAAAAACAATAAGGCAGTTGTATTTATAAAGTCAATTCCTTTTTTAAACCAGGGGAATTCTATCGCCAATATCTTTATAATACTGGATGAATCAAGGTTTATGAATGAGGCTGGTGATATTGAATCCTTTGACAAGGGAAACGTCTTGATACTGGATAATGAGAACAGGGTAATGGCATCTTCAAATGCTGATCGCGGGGTTCAATCGGTGAAATACAGCGATCTCGACGGTGACGAAGGTTTGATGCACAGGAAGCTCGAAGGAAAACAGTATGTAATATCCCATACCACCTCCCAGGTATCAAACTGGAAGTTTGTTGCTTTTGTGCCATACAGTATTTTCTGGGAAAAAGCCTATTATATAAGACGGTTGACATTTGGGAGCCTAATATTCTGTATTTTGATAGGAGGGTTTATTACTTATTTCTCTCTTAAAAAGAATTACAATCCTGTTTTAAATCTGATAAAGCTGCTTGAAAAGAATCAGGGGCTGAATTTCGGCAGGAATAACAATGAGTACAAGTTTATTGAACAGGTTATAGATAAAGTGCAGTCGGACAAGGAAAGGGTTGACATCATACTGAAACAGCAGAACAGACAGCTTAAGTCAGAGCTGTTGACAAGGCTTGTAAAAGGAAGGCTGGGCAGCAATCTTCCTGTTGCAGACGCTCTTGCGCTGCACGATATAAGCTTTAAAAGCGAATACTTTGCGGTAATGGTGTTTTACATCGAGGACTTCTATGAGATATTTCCGGAGGCAATGCAAAACTATAATGAGGAAAACAGTTTTGAAAAGTTTAAAATGGTTCAGTTTATAATTACCAATGTTGTTGAAGAAATGATCGGACAGAAAAACAATCTGGGATTCCTGACAGACATCGATGATATGCTGGTATGTATAATCAATTTTGACAGGGAAGAGGTTGTAAATGCAAAAGCTGAGATGTCAAGACTTGCTGATGAATCCAAGGTGTTTTTGAACAAGCATTTCAATATCAACTATCTGGTTGCAATAAGCGATGTCCACAACACGGTCGCCGGCATACCAGAAGCTTACAGTGAGGCATTGCAGGCGCTTGAATACAAAAAAGTGCTTGGAATAGACGAAATCACCCACTATGTGGATATAATAGGATTACCCAAAGGAAACTACTATTATCCTTTGGAAGTGGAGCAGCAGCTCATCAACTGTATTAAGGCCGGCGACAACAAGAAAGCCAAGAGTATTCTGGATGATATTTTCCAGAAGAATTTCGAGGGCTCGATTTTGTCGGTAAAAATTGCCAGATGCCTGATGTTCAATCTTGTCAGTACCATGATAAAAACGATAAATGAGACGAGTTATGCAGGAAATAATGACTTCGTTGAAGATCTGAATCCCATTGAAAGGCTTCTAAACTGTGAAAGCATAATAGAAATGAAGCAGGAAATGATTAAAATTCTTGACATTTTCTGTAATTATATAAAATTGAAGAGTAAGACAAAGAACAGGAATACAGATCAACAGTTGGTGGAAAATGTTATTTCATATGTTCAAACAAACTATTCAGATATAAACCTTGGCGTTTCTTCCATCGCAGAATACTACAATGTGCATCTTGTGCATTTGTCGAGGGTGTTTAAGGAGGTAACGGGTGAAGGGCTATTGGACTACATTAACCAGGTAAGGATCAAAAAGGCAAAAACATTGTTTAACGAGCCGAGCAGCCTGGATTTTGTGGCAAAGGCAGTTGGATACAGCAATATCCGTACTTTTTCAAGAGTGTTCAAGAAATATGAAGGCATTACACCCGGAAAATTCAAGGATATAAATTAGTTTTTTTAATATAAAATGGCATTAGAAGAAAGATACAATACTTCCAAATAGCGGATTGAGGCTGTTTTCGAAGTTTTTCCATCCTTATTTGTACTTCTCTACGAAAGCTTTATATTACAGGCTTTTCAGGTATATGGGGATAATGATTCTGAAAATATTGTCCTTGGCGTATAAATTGTGTCTATTTACGTTAATCCTCCGGTTATTCTACAATATAGTTAAGCACTTATCAATTCCGGCAAAATGCTGGGAGACATACGGATAAATGGCTGTGGCTCCGGTATTTGAATTGGATATGAGATGTATTCATATACAATTCCTATATAAATAAAACATATAAATAATTAAGGGGGAAGAATATGTCAAGAAAGTTAGTAAAATCAATTTCTCTGCTGCTTGCATTGCTATTGCTTGGAGCTTCATTTGCAGGATGTGCAAAAAGCGGAAACCAGACAGACGGCAAGTCAGCGACGGCTGCAGGCAGCTCTGGAGCACAGACAAATGAAAATGTTTACCCTTTAAAGGGTGAACCCAAGCTCACCTATTGGATGCCCATGCACGCAAACTGGATCGGCTTTGCAAAGAATTTCTCAGAACTTCCTTTTGCTCAGGAGTTATCCAAGAGAACAGGTGTTAAGATTGAGTACATTCACCCGGCAGTCGGTCAGGAACAGGAATCCTTCAATATCCTTGTTGCTTCCGGTGATTATCCGGACATCATAGAATATAAATGGACTGATTTTCCAGGTGGTCCAAGTGCTGCTATCAATAACGGAGTTATTACTAAATTGAACGACACAATCAAGAAGTTTGCGCCAAACCTCCAGAAGTTCTATACTACAAGACCTGATATCGAAAAGCAGGCAAAAACCGATGACGGCACATATTATTTCTTCCCGTTCATAAGAGACGGAAAGGAACTGCAGAATACTTCAGGTCCCATAGTCAGAAAAGACTGGCTTGATGATGTTGGATTGGGAATACCCGAGACTGTTGATGACTGGTACAACATGCTGAAGGCTTTCAAAGAGAAGAAAAACGCAACAGCACCTCTTACAGCTGTCGGAGATAAGAACGGGGCACAGGCGCTATACCTGTATGACGGAGCATTCGGGCTAAGAGCGGACTTCTATGTTGATAACGGTAAAATCAAATATGGACCTGCTGAACCCCAGTACAAGGATTTACTGGTTCACTTGAACAAGTTATACCAGGAAGGACTTCTTGACAAGAACTTTGCAATGACAGACAGAAAGGCTCAAGACTCCAACATGTTGAACGGTAAATCCGGTGTAACCTATGCTGCAGGCGGAGGAAGCCTTGGAGTCTGGCTGACAACCATGAAGGACAAAGATCCGAAATATAACGCGAGTGGTGTGAA
>CALMWN010000299.1 GCA_937873555.1 uncultured Clostridia bacterium | reverse complement strand
AGTTTGAGCCCGACTTCACCTCTGCGCAGAGCGGTACCTTCATTTTCACCGCGTTCTCCATACTTTCCTTCAATATCTTCTCCACTTCTTCTTTTTCTGTTTTTAATGTTTCCACTATAAGTTCATCATGAACCTGCAGTATGAGCCGTGATTTCAGATTCCTGCCCTTAAGCTCCTTATAAACCCTTACCATTGCTATTTTGATAATATCGGCAGCGCTCCCCTGGATGGGAGTATTCATCGCTATACGTTCCCCGAAGGAGCGTATGTTGAAATTGCTGGACTTAAGTTCGGGCAGATACCTGCGCCTGTTGAACATTGTGGTTACAAAACCCGCTTCTTTTCCCTGTTCCACTATATCATGCATGTATTGCTTTACATTCGGATATTTGTCAAGATACTCATCAATGTATTTTTTTGCTTCCTTCCTTGTAACTCCCAGATCCTTGGACAGGCTGAAGTCGCCTATACCGTATACAATTCCGAAATTGACCGCCTTTGCCCTGGAGCGCATGAGCGAAGTCACACTCTCCTTCGGTATCCCAAACACTCTTGAGGCAGTAGTGGTGTGTATATCCTCATTGTTATTGAATGCAGCGATCATGTTGACATCAGCGGTTATATGTGCAAGCACCCTGAGCTCTATCTGGGAATAATCCGCGTCCAGCAGCAGATACTCCTCACTGCTTGGTACAAACACCTTCCGGATTTTTCTTCCCATTTCCAGCTTGATGGGAATGTTCTGCAAATTGGGTTCAGTGCTGCTTATCCTTCCTGTTGTCGTAACAGTCTGGTTAAAACTTGAATGGATCTTGCCGGTCACCGGATCAATAACTCCCAGAAGGCCTTCCGCGTAGGTGGATTTCAGCTTGGCCAGCTGTCTGAATTCAAGTATCTTAGAAACCGCTTCATGTCTTGAAGCAAGTTGTTCCAGCACTTCTGCATCTGTTGAATAGCCTGTCTTCGTCTTTTTCAATACCGGAAGGTTGAGCTTCTCGAAAAGAATGACTCCAAGCTGTTTTGGAGAATTTATGTTGAATTCCTCACCGGCAAGTGAATAAATCTCATTTACCAGAACACTTATTTTTTCGTCCAGCTCTGAGGAAAATCTTTGAAGGTCATGGATATTTACCTTGAATCCATGGTACTCCATATCTGCAAGAACTTCAACCAGCGGCAGCTCTATCTCATAATAAAGCTCCTGCTGCCCATTTTCCCTGATAATGTCACCAAGCTTACCTTTCAGCTCCAGTATAAGTTCGGAGTAATGGCCTGCCAATACAGAAACCCTTTCAAGAGGCATGTCCCTGAATGGAATGAAATTCCTGCCTTTTCCGGCGAGTTCCTGTATTGATTCCGGTGCCGTTCCCATATACTCAAAGGCTAATTCAGAGACCGTATATGTGTCACGGGAGGGATTAACTATATATGCCGCTATCATTGTATCAAAACCCAGGCCGTTGAAAGTTGTATCCCTGCTTTTAAGGTATGCCATCAACGCCTTCAGATCGTGTCCGTACTTCTTGATGTTTCCGTCTTCAAGCACCTGTCTGAACTCTTTGAGGAATTCATCTTCACCCATGCATTTTATGAAATCCAGGTAAGCTGTCTTTCCATTGCCCCATGAAATTCCCATACCGGTAAGTTTGCTTTCAAAGCTTCCGGTTTTATCCAGCAAATAATATATGGATATTTCACCTGCAGCTATGATTTCATTCTTCAGCTCTTCAAGCTGCCCAGCGTTCATTACGCATTCAATGTTCTTTGCAGTTGTATTTTTTACAGGTGTTCCTTCAAGCCTGAATCTTTCTATGAAGCTTTTGAATTCCAGCCTTTTGAATACTTTAAACAGCCTGTCCCTGTCAAAGTCCCTGCGTTTGATTTCTTCCATCTCCCAGAACCTGGGCATCTGTTTCTCTATAGTGGCAAGCCTTTTGCTTAAGAAGGCCAGCTCCCTGTTTGCAGCAAGTTTTTCCCTCACACTGTTCCTTTCAACTGAATCCAGGTTTTCATAAAGGTTTTCAATACTCCCAAACCTTTTAACGAGGTCTGCTGCAGTCTTTTCACCAATTCCCGGGACCCCGGGTATATTGTCGGACGCATCCCCCATAAGCCCTTTTACATCTATGAATTGGGTCGGGGTTACTCCATACTTCTCCATTACCTTGGCATAATCATAGTCCTCTGTTTCAGTTCTTCCACCCCTTGTGACAGGCATTTTAACCCTCGTTCTGTCTGTGACCAGCTGGAAGGAATCCCTGTCTCCTGTTACTATGACGACATCCATCCCCTTTTGCTCTGCATACCCTGAAACAGAACCGAGAATGTCATCGGCTTCATACCCTTCGTATTCCAGTCTTTTTATATTCATCGCGTCCAGCACTTCTTTTACAAGCGGAACCTGAGCTGCCAATTCAGCAGGCATACCCTTCCTGTTCGCCTTGTAACCGTCAAACTCCTTGTGCCTGAAGGTAGGGGCTTTTAAGTCAAAAGCAACGCAAAGGTACTCCGGACTTTCCTCCTCCAGATACCTGAAAAGTATGTTTAAAAAGCCAAAAACAGCATTTGTGAACAATCCCGTTGAAGTTGACAGCAGTTGTGAGCCCTGCAACCCGTAAAACGCCCTGTTCAGTACGCTGTTTCCGTCTATAACCATCAATTTGTCAAAAGCCATTTTCAACCTCCTCTTTGAAGCTGTTCCAAAAAATATATGCATTACCTTTACATCATGTCTTCAATTGTAAGGTCCAGGACCTCCCCTTTCCTGCATTCCCCATCTATCATGGAAACAGGAATACTGATCTCAATTTCAATCTCATCGGATAAGAGTATTGCATTTTCACCCTCAATTCTGTCGATAACTGCCTTTATAACCATTTATAATCCCCTCTGATTTAAATTATATATGTTTAGTTTTATAGTTCTGTTTCTATATATGAATTTCTTAATATTTATATTGCCATTTCACAGTGTCTATTTTACACAAAAAAACAACAGCCGTAAACAGCTGTCGTAATATATTTATTTGGAAGTCCAGCAGGATTTTCCGGCAGTAAACCATGTGTTTCACTTCTTCGTAACAACTATATTTACAAGCACAAACCCTTCCGCCTCGCTGTTAAGGCTATCCAGCCTGGACTGCAGTGACTGCCTTTCGGCTTTCAGACTCACGGTTTCAGAGGCTTCAGTACTTGCAAGCTTATTATCGATATCAAGGATTTTCCTGTTTAATTCATCAATGGCACTTTTCAGGCTTGTATTTTCCACCTTGTCCACATGTATATCCGAAGCTGGAAAATTCGACTTGAGCATGCCTGTCAACCGGTCATATGCAGCAGCCGGAATTTTAATATTCAAAAGTAAATCCCCTTTACTGTCAGCTGAAGCCGCAGCCGAAGATACATCCGCTTTCGCCTGTGGAACAGCCAATCCCTGAACCGCTATTGATTGCTGGGGCTTCACATTATCAACTGTTGAACTGTAAGCAGGATCAACGCTCACTCCTCCTGTTTTTTCCACAATATCGTTCAATACTTTGAACGCATCGGAAGGGCTGTCTGTGTTTAAAACAACGTTATAACGGATTGGTGCGGCAGCGGCTGCCTTTTGAAGGAGCATGCCCCTGGTCTGCGCCGGTGTATTAACCGGCTCTGTGTTCTTAGCCCCGGCACCGCTTCCGCTCGTATTTCCCGTTTCATTACCTGCAGCCTTTACAGCGGGCTTTTCAGGGCTTATGGCAGCTTTATCCTGCAAGCTCTCTGCTTGTGAGTAGGTCGATAACTGCTTGTCTTTTTGTACCGGTAACACTGCCGGCTCCTTGCCGGAATCCGACCCTACCCCGTTATCCGCCTGGGATGAGGCATATTGTGCAGATTGTCCTGTAGTGCTTTTACTGCTGCTGTCATATGCCGCAACACTGTTGGCACTTGTGTCAAACCTTTCCTGGGGATTGGCCTGTGAAGCCGCCGCTTTCATATCTGTGCCGGTACTGTTTGACATTTTTGAGGAGGGGAAAACCATATCGCCCAAAAAGCCCTTCATGGTGATGATAATAACGATTCCTGCAGCTATGGATGAACATATTTTTATATATTTGGACCTTAAAACATGCCGTCTATGGATGCTTTCCCTTTCAGCATCCAGCTTTCGGCGGAGATTTGCCTTGAAATCCTCCGGAAGCTCCGCTGCCGGTATTGATTTACAGGTTTCAATAACGCAGCTTATTTCTTCAATCGCCTTTTTACAGTCGCTGCAGCTGTTTATATGATTTTCGAATTCAGAATGCTCGGCTTTATCCAGCATATTGTCCAAATATGGGGAAATCATTGATTTTATATCCCTGCAATCCTTCATTATCACCCCTCCTTTCCATATTATTTGACGAAACTTGCATTAAAAAGTTCCCCGCTGTTTTTCAATATATCTCTCAGAGCCAGCCTGGCCCTGCTTATTCTGGATTTAACCGTTCCCTGCGGGCATTTAAGTATCCTGGATATTTCGTCATAGCTGAAACCCTGTATATCCCTGAGAATAATCATTGTCCTCTGTTCATCAGGAAGCTGCCTTACTGCAGCATCTACGCACCGTTTGATTTCATTTCTCTCTGCCAGCTCTTCAGGAGAAGGGGCAGCATCAACAATTTGGCGTCTAAGTTCTCCGTCTTCCGTTTTTATTTCTTCTTCCAGCGAAATGACTTTTTTATTTTTCCGTTTTCGCAGCTCATCAAGGCATGTATTTGTGGTAATTCTATAAATCCAGGTGGAAAGAGAGGCCTCCTCCCTGAAACTCTTGATAGACCTGAAAACCCTGACTAAAACTTCCTGGGTCAGCTCTCCGGCATCATTATAATTCCCGGTCATCCTGAAAGCAATATTGAAAATTTTCTTCTGATAGCTCTCTATGAGCTGTTCGAAAGCTTCAACATCTCCCTTTTTCGATTTTTCCAAAAGGATTCTCTCATTGTCGCTCATTGGCAGCCATTCACCCCCTGATGGGTTGGGAAAAGAAAAAGATGATAAGCTTCCATCATCTTTCCGAGAATATTATACATTTTTTTAAAAAACATTTATATAGTTAAATAAAATATCACACAAAAGTAATATTGGCACACTTGTTTCTACCTTTCAGCCAGCTCTGATACTTCCACAACTTCTACAATGCCGCCGCGACGGCATTTACAAGAAATCTCAAATTGCCCCTGTCAAGGTTCTGTTCAAACTCCACAGAATTAAAATCCATCATGCCCGTATTGTAGGAAGGAATTCCGGTAATGCCTTCTGCGTATTCCATCAGTCCCTTTAAAGCCGAGCCTCCTCCTATCCAACACATTCTGTCGGGTATCCCGCCCCCACACCTGTTTATATAGAACTCCATACTCCCCTTGATTTTAACAAGCAATTCCTTTATATAATTCCTCGAACATTCGTCCACAATCTTTTCTATTTCATCACCCTCGTGGAACACGGCTGCCATCCCGTGCATATTCTTATACCTTCGCGCAACCTCATTTTTTACTCCCAATCCTGCTGCAATTCTTTCATCCAGTCTCCTTCCTCCCGAAAGGATCACGCTGTTGAATTCCAAACCGCCGTTTTTCAATATGCAGAGATTGGTGTTTTCCGACCCGAAATCCACCACTGCCGTAATTCCCGGTGTGCAATCTGCATATGCTCCCCCGGACAGCCTGTCCGAATCTGCAATTTTCAAACCTGATGAAAAAAAGCGTGCCGTACCGCTATAAGGTATTTCTATTGATACAGGACTCAAATTCAGGTATTGAATAAGCTTGATATATTTCTTCATTAGTTCATTGGGGACAATAGTTGTAAAAATTCGGTAAGAATTCGAGCCCTTTTTTTCAGTTTTTTCTGTAACCCTGTAGAAAAGCCTGTATGATTTGATATCCATATCTGTCCTGCCTTTAATCTCTTCTCTTATGCATGTCTCAAGAGTTTTATCCCCGGTCATTTCTATCCGGAATGACTTTGATACGATATTGGAGCCTGATGAAATCACAATTTTAGCGTTTTTCTCATATATCATATGTTCAGCCAAAAGCTGTTCAATTTTATCCCCCAAGCCACCAATATCATATACTATGCCATCTTTGATGCAGTTTGCAGGAGTTTCACCTATTGCGTAATTCATAACCCTCAATTTATTTCCAGGGATTTTTGTACTGTAAACCGTCTTTATGTTTGAGGAACCTATATCAAGGCTCAATAACCCCTTCTTCGGGAATTGCGTTCCAAACACATTGAAATTGAAGTTAAGTGACATAATCATCCCCCGGCGCATATTACAAAATATCTGCCAAAACCGAATGGTAATTTCTGTATATCCATAATGATTATATCCACAGGTTCCGGTACTGTCAACATTGCCCACAAACCGGAAATTCCGATAAGTTCCTCAATTTACCAGAGGGTTTTTTGGTTTTCTGGTAGAATAATATCATTTAGTAATTTTGCTTCAGGGGGAGTTTTTGTGATAAAAACAATTTTGATAACAGATGATAATGTCCTTGACAATGCTATCCTTAGAAATTACTTATATAATCAAAGAGTCAATCTCATAACCGCACTCAATGGGCGTGAAGCTCTTGAACTGGTGGAAAGCCGCAATGTCGACCTCATCATCCTGGACATGGTGATGCCTGTACTGGATGGCTTCGAATTCCTGAAGATTTTCTCCAAAACCCAATTATACAAGGAAATTCCCATCATCGTCGCGTCCAGCCTCGATGATGCAAGAGATATTGAGAAAATTTTGAATTACAAAATCTATGATTATGTAATCAAGCCTCTTGATCACATCAACAGGCTGATTCTGGTCAATAAGATCAAAAATGCCCTGCGGTACAGGCAAACCTTGTCGGAGCTGAAGAAAGCCAACAGGATAATAAATAAAATGGCGGATAAGGTATAAAAAATCCCGGTGGCAAGCCACCGGGATTTTTGTACTTATTCTATAACCACAATTGCCTCAACCTTGCCGTTGCCGTCCAGATAGAGCGATATGCGCGTATACTGCTGTCCCTCCACTATGTCGTTGATTCCCCTTGCCGATATGTTACCGGCGGAATCCTTGAAGTAAATCGCAATCTTGTTGTTAAACCTGTAAACCGTATTGTTGACCATAATCCTGTTTGTATCAATCACCTGAATTGCCGAGGCAGTTACATTCGGATTCAGGGTGGTATACGAATCAACGTTGCCGCCGGAAATTTTCAGTCTCGCTACCGACCCTACATCGAGATCGCCTCTGCCTGAGGTTGAGTACTCGACAGCGCCTGCCAGCAGCTTGTAACTGTTGGATGTGGCAGATTTTTGGTTGGAATTTTCAACTACCGCAAGCTTGTAATTTTCATCAAATATATCGTCCAGAACAAGCACGTTGACATCGGCAAAAGGTCCCGCAGTGCTCATATACAGCACTTTACCGTCAGGGATTTTCCCGTTTGGCAGACTGGACCAGTCAATCAGCTTGACCTGGGTATCTGCTCCGGTATAGTCGGAAACAACATCGAATATCCTGATATTGTCCGCAACATAGTTTGAGTTCAACATGTCGTCAACCTGATTTACATTGAACTGCTTGTAGGTAGCCACCATTTTCGTCTGATCCCCGAACGCAGTCGGATCAGTATTTGCAGGCTGTTGAACATATTCAACCGGATTTAGATAATCCACCGCCTCAAGAGAAACGGTATTGTCATCTATCTTGGTGTATTTTACAAGCTTCCCCTTGTACTTCCCCGGAAACTCGTTGGTCACCTTGCAGGTATCCGTTGTTCCGTCGGTAAACAGCAGTTTTACGGAATATGTGGTTGTCTTGAAATCCTGTATATCCTTCGAGGTTGAACTTGAGTAATTCATTACAAAAGCATAGTTTGCAGTATCGCCGCCTATGGAATTGGTAACATCCACAACCTTGCCGTCATATCCAAGCAGGAGGGTAACCCCGTCCTTAACCTTGAAAGCACCCGGAGCGCTGTTTATTTTGCTTACATTCATGTATTTGTTCAAGTCATAGTTTTTATTGTTGATCTGTATGGTTTTCGGTGACACCTTGTCCGGCAGGATATTTGTAATGGTACCGTCAATCTTGTTGTCCACCACCAGAATGTATTTGTTTGACCCCCAGACATCGCTTACCTGGTACACGACATCCTGATTCTTTATGCGTGTGATATCTATAGGCTCTCCCAGGTTGTTGACGGGAGGTGTTGTGCTTGTATCTATGGTATTTCTTATAATGGAAGGGTTGCTGCCGAAATCAATACTGCCGAGTTTTCTTTTGGACGGATCAAATTTCCATGCAACCTCCGGTTTGCTGTATACAGGGTCAAGAATGACTCCGTAGTCATATCCGGTTTTATCGTCGTTTGTTACGAGAATTACGGAACTGTAAGCCTGGAGCATACCTTTCAAACCGTCATAGGTTTGCTTTATCCCGTTATAATAATAAGTGGTTTTATCAGGAAGAATCATGCTTCCATATTTGCCATCGCCGCTTTTATATTTTATCTGCATGTCTACGGCGCTTATCACTGTCATGTTAAGCGTGGGACTAACATTCTCATAATATTTGGCAATCGTATCCCCATTAAGTACAAACTCGTATCTATGCCCCAGCTGCAGATTGGCCCCCTTGTCCGGCAGATAATATATACCTTTGTCCGTAAGCACCTGCTTGTCGGTCAGCTTGTCATTGGTCTTTGAATTACCGAGGATGATGCATTCGGTAAAAAGCCCGACTGATGCTGCATATGTTTTATCTGCGGCTGTCGCACTTGCTTTCTTCACATTTGTGACCAGCAGCCTGTCTACCATGATGGCTGCAGCCCACTTCGGCAGCCCGCTGCCTGCACCCAGAGATATATCCTTTGTCAGTCCAAGTACGCGCGCTTTCTCTATATAATTTTTAGGCCACAGGCCGGGAACATCCTGGTCTGCATACCCTAAAGCCCTTACCAGCACAGTATCGGCCTGCGCAAATGTTACACCGTCTTCCGGATGGAATTTGCCGTCGGTACCTCCTGTCATGAGATTGTTGTTCACTGCGGCATTAATATAACCACAGGACCACCTGTCACCATCAACATCAGGAAACATTGAAGTTCCTTTTAAAGTGTTTGCTGTGTCTTCGAGCCCTGCTGCCACAGCAATCATTTTTGCAAATTCTTCCCTGGTCACCATACTATCCGGCTTGAACGTGCCGTCTTCATTACTGCTCATTATTCCCAATCCTGCCAGCCTGTTTACAGACTGGGCATAAGCCGCATCTACAGGTACATCGGAGAATTCAGCAAATACTCCGGCTGTACCTGATATTATTACAAATACCAGTATTATTGCCATCCATCTTCTCATTTCGATCCTACCCCCGTTCAAATTAGTCATTAAGTTACTCTTATCAGTTCTCATCTCACTCTACTCATATCTCAATGCTTCTATAGGGTTCAGGTTTGCTGCCTTGTATGCCGGGAACATGCCAAACACCACTCCGACAAGGAGAGATACCCCGAATGCCAGCAGCATCCACGGAATCGAATACACCACCGGTACAATCTTCAATCCCCCCAATACAAATTTTATTATGGACACTCCGAGAGCAACTCCCATGAGTCCTCCCATGCCCGTAACCATAAGGGCTTCAATAAGAAATTGTATCAATATGTTCCTCTTCTTGGCCCCGATAGCCTTTCTGATACCTATTTCCCTGGTCCTCTCAGTGACAGATACCAGCATTATGTTCATTATTCCAATTCCGCCGACAACAAGTGATATTGTGGCAATACCGCCCAATACCAGCATCATGGTTCCTGTTACCGTACTGAGTGTGGAAAGTATCTGCGCCTGATTGAAAACCCTGAAAGAGGTTGTATCCTTGTAAAATTTCAAAAGAAAGGTATTGAGCTTTTCCATCAAGCCATCAACTGCATCAGGCGTTGTTGCTTCTATGGCAAAATTCCTTATGGTTGCATTTTTCATCAGACGCTGCGCTACTGTAATGGGTATGATTGCCACATCATCGTCACTTTGATCCTGTCCGCCCGATTTTTCTTCAAGCACTCCAACCACCTTGAACACCTGGCCATTGATCTTTACACTTTTACCTATCGGATCACCGCCCTCGAAAATGTCATTCACAACCGCAGTTCCGATCATTGCCACCTTCTGTTTGTAATCTATATCGAAATCAGTTATATAGCGCCCGCTCTGGACATGTGAATTCTTAACGGATTCGTATTCGGGAGTTGTTCCGATAAGAGAAGTGCTCCTGTTTTTTATGCCATACTTGATTGTAATACTGTTTCCGTTTATCTGGGGAGCTATGGCTGCAACGTCGTCGCTGTTGCTTTCAGCGAAGGCTTTGATATCCTCATAGGTTACATCCCTGTTGTTGTTTCTTCCCGTTATCATTATCTGTACAAGGTTTGTACCAAGTCCCTGCACCGAATCGGTTATGCTTTTTGTGCTGCCCTGTGCAAAAGCTACCGCCGCAATTACAGCCCCGACACCTATTATTACGCCAAGCATTGTGAGGAAGGCACGCACCTTGTTACCGGCTATACTTTTCAATGCCATTCTGTATGCCTGAATAAAGTTCACATCAACCCACCTCCCTGTCCTCGGTGATTTCTCCGTCATGGATCCTTACTATTCTTTTTGCCTGCATGGCTATATTATTGTCATGTGTAATCAGTATGATGGTATTTCCTCTGTCATTTACATCCTTGAGCATTTGCAGTACTTCCACACCGGTCTTGCTGTCAAGCGCTCCTGTAGGTTCGTCTGCCAGGATGATCTGAGGATTCGTAGCCAGAGCCCTTGCTATTGCCACCCTTTGCATCTGACCCCCGGACAGTTCGTTGGGCCTGTGGTGTACCCTTTCTCCCAGCCCTACACTTTCCAACGCCTCTGTTGCCCGTTTTTGCCTTTCCTTTGCAGGCATCCCCTGGTATATCAGAGGGAGTTCAACGTTTTCGAGAGCTGTCAGCTTTTGAAGAAGATTGAATTGCTGGAATATGAATCCAATCTTTTTATTTCTGATTTCTGCCAGTTCATCATCCCTAAGCTTGCTTACTTCATGCCCATCCAGTATGTAAGTTCCGGAGGTGGGAGTATCAAGGCAGCCAAGCATGTTCATAAGGGTGGATTTCCCTGAACCTGAAGGTCCTATAATTGCAACAAATTCATGCCTGTTGATTTTAAGGTTGACACCACTCAGCGCATTTATTATGTTGTCGCCCATTTTATAGACTTTGTACATATCGGATATCTCTATCATCTTCCTCTTACACCTCCTGCAGGTGCACCTCCGCCGCCTCCCATTGGCATGATTGCAGGTACTTTGTTATTGCTCTGTCCAAGCGACAATGGCGGTAGTATGACTTCATCCCCATCTTTCAAGCCGCTTAATATCTCAACATTTGTATCATTGGTTATGCCAACCTCAACTGGTATTCTTACGGCATTGGCATAATACGACTTATTTGAGGAGTTATTTCTCGATGCTGCCTGGTTTGAATTACTGCCGGTATTCTGCGGTGTTCTTGCGGCTCTGCTGTTTGACTTTGCTGCTGCCCCGCTGTATCCAAGTCCACCGCTGTTCTGCTTCAATTCGTTCTGGTCCGGCTGGCTTGAAGCTGCAGGTCCTTTTGATTCCTTCACAGTGCCGTCATTTTTAACCCATGCGAAGTATCTTGTACCAAACTTTGTGACAGCCTCAGCAGGCAAGTACAGTGCATTTTGCTTGTTTGCCACAAGTATTTCGGCATTGGCATTCATCCCGCCTCTTAAATTGGTAGGATTCATCACCTTGACAGTTACCGGGTATGTGGTCACTCCACTCGTATATGTGCCTTCCACGGCAATCTTGGATACTTCACCTGCCAAAGGCTTGTTTGCCGTATCAGGAAGAGCGTCAACCGTAACATTTACCTTTTGTCCTGTTTTTATTTTCGATATGTCCAACTCGTCAATAGGTATTGAAAATTCCATCTGCGTAATATCAGCTATTGTAGCAAGTACCGTCGCCGCTTTCACATTGTCACCCGGATTTATGGTATTTTGTTTCACAATAGTTCCGTCAATGGGTGCATAGACCTTATAATATGTCAGTTGTGTCTGGGATAAATCGTATTGGTTTTTGGAATCCATCACCTTGATGGAATTTGAATTGTTTGTAAGTATGGCATCATCATTTGTCAGCTGTATCAAAAGTTCGCCGCTTTTTACATGCTGATTTTCCTTTACCAGTATGTTGTTGACTGTTCCACCGACTGTGGTTCTTACCACCTGTGCATTGACATATTCCATGTTGGCACTGTCGGTGCTTGACTGCGGACCTTTTGAGGTGGAAATTTCAGCACTTGCTTTCATACCATCCTTTAAAGAACCGGGATTGTCCATTGTTATTTCCACCCCATATACCTCTGCACCATTTGCCCCGATATAGCTTTTACTGCTTATATATGAAACTCTTCCCTGCACAGACCCCATCAAGGAAGGTATGTAGACTGTAGCGTCCTTACCTGTCGTGATTTCACGTATTACTGCTGCACTGAAGGGCAGCAGCACTTTCAATTTCGAGCTGTCTGTGATAGTGAACATAGGCGCATTCTTTGCCAGGATATCCCCTTTTTTGACCTGAATATTCGAAACATAGCCTGCATATGGTGATGTGACATTCAAATTGTTAACATCCTGCTGATTGCTGTCCAAAGTCATTTGATTCTGAGCAAGAGTTGCTTTCATTTTAGCGGCATTTACCTGGGCATCGTAATCATCAAGTTCAAACATCAGATCTCCTGCCTTTACGGCATCGCCTTCCTTAAAGTACACTTTGGAAATGGTACCTTCAACCTTCGAAGAAACATCCACTCTGTTTGATGATACAATAGGACCTGAGCCTGAAACCGTAACTGTAAAATTCCCCTTTGCCACCTTTGTTGTACGTAGTTTCAATGCAGAACTGCCGGATGAGTTAATCCTGTTATAATAAACCCAAAAGCCTGCTCCCAATACTAAAAAAATTAGAAAACCGATTATTGCAAGCCTCATGACTTTTTGTTCAAGTATTTTTTGAATCTTTCTTGTTACCTCCGCGTACACTGTTCAACCCCCCTCTTTGTTGTATATCCTGTATGCGTATATCAGAAATTGTTATTATACATTTTTTATTATAGTTTACCGGTATGACAAATCCATGAAAAAAGTATAAACATTTTATGAACTGAGATAAAACAGCATTGTCGTGCGGAATCAGAGGGTGACAAGCATAATTGAAATAAGGGAGTATACACCT
>CALMWN010000298.1 GCA_937873555.1 uncultured Clostridia bacterium | reverse complement strand
CCTTTTCATCAAGCATCATTTTTAAACTATGCGGCTTAAAAAGTGGAATATCTGCAGGTAGGAAAAAAACAGCCTGGCATCGTTCCACTAGATGTGCAAATCCCAGCCTAGCCGAATCAAACATAGAAGTTTCCACATAATTTTCATTACGGATATAATTGACGCCCATCCCTTCAAGGACTGATTCCAACTCAGATGCAAGGTTGCCTGTGACCACCAGGATATCATCTACACCGACTGAGCGAAGCGTGGCGATGGATGTTTCAATCATTGTTCTTGAATTAATTTTCTGCAGTGGCTTAAATGTCTTCATGCGCGACGACATCCCCGCAGCAACTATAAGGGCAGCTACTCCATTTCCTGGCATCTTTTAGTTTCCTTTCCTCTTACATTCTACCTGCTATGATGATTGTCACTGTAAATTATTGGTCTGAAGAGATTTTACTCTTCCTATTGGTGGTGTAGCAGTTGACAAATTACATTTAATCGATTATCATTAGTATAAATTTAACAGTAAAGTATTTTATTGTCAACAGGTTTTATCCAATCCAAAAATGTAACCTTATCTGCATCTCGAATAGCATTTACAATGGCTGGATTTGATAATTTGTAAAATCCGAATTCTTAATCGCATAGTCTTTGACGATCCTTTCTTCCATACTTCCAAACCTTAATCCCATCGCAAACAGCATAGAAGCCGCCTCTTTGAAGCGGCCTCCCTAATTTATAAGTAAATCACCCTATCTTTTGTCCCAGACTTTCAGGAATGCTTCCAATGCTGCGTCGGCAAATTCCGGATCGTTGATATTGTTTTTAAGTTCAGTGAGTGGAATTTTGCTGTCCAGCTTGCTGCGGATGGCGTCATACAGAGGCTTATTCCGTTCCGGATCATGCCATGGGCTGCCTGGGGCTTGGTATTTATCCAATCCAAGTAATGGAAGTAGCACTGCTACCGGACCTTTAGCTCCATTAGCGTGTTCTGCAACATATGTACCCAATTCAACAAGCTCTTCCTGAGTAGCAAGCAAGGAAGTGATTGTAGGATTGTGAATGATAACCTTACGTTCCGGTGTATTATATTTCTCAGGGATACTGCTTATAGGTCCGAAATTGAAGCACTCAATCGCACCCGGAACGATGACCTGTGGGATCCCCTTGTCTCTGGCAGCATTCATGCGGTCAGGACCAGCGCTGAAGATACCGCCGTTCTTATAATTGATCAATTCAGGAAGAGTGTAGTCTATTACGCCGTCTACTACACCTGCATTAACCAATTCTTCCATGGCCATACCTTGACCTACTGCATGGAATACGATTACATCAAATCCTCTTTTCTCCAAACCTTCACGTATACGCAGTACACCCGGAGTTGTAACTCCGAACATGGTCATCGCGATAAGAGGCTTACTTCCTTTTGAATATTTTTGAGTCGTCTCGTAATTTTGTGCCATTCCCGCTGCTGCATGCGCTGCATTTGCAAGTACCAGTGCTGAAATACGGTTCAGTCCAGCGATGTCGGTAACTGAATTCATCATGGTAATGTCTGAGGTACCAACATATTCGCGTGTATTTCCCGACGCAACAGTAGAAACCAATAGTTTGGGAAATCCTAACGGCAGTTGTTTCATAGTCATACTGAGAAGTGTTGTTCCACCTGTACCGCCAAGACCAAGTACGGCACCGCACTTGCCCTCTGATATCAGCCCTTTGAGAATTTTCAGCAAACCATTGCTCATTGTTGTACAAGCTACAGCACGAGTATCGCTTCCTTCTCTTCCAGTGCGAAGATCTTCCAATTTCACACCGGCTGCTGCTGCAACCTCATCGGCTGTAATGTCAGGTTCAAAGTAGGGGGCTCCCAGAACACCGGTATCCACCATGATAACATTTGCTCCAGCTTCCAGAATGCGTTCCTTCACAAATTGGTATTCTGGACCCTTTGTATCAAGGGTTCCGGCCAGGACAACAGTACCTTTGTTTGACATAATAGACCCTCCTCAAAAAAATTTGGAATACCCTCGGAAGATTCTTTAACTTCCGATACTTACATTTCAAGAGCAAGCGATCACGCTTTCTCCTAAAACCCACCCGATGATCCCTAAATTTTCCCGACAGTCCACCTAATATTACACACTTACGGTAATGCTTTTGGTAATGTTATTAACTTTTAGATAAAGAGGCTTGCATGTATATTTCTACCATCTAATGCTTATATTAAGAATCCTGTTTTCTCTATTGTAGACCTCCTGACAAACTTCTTTATATTATACCTTTTGACTACGACGGTTTGCAGCCACTTGAATCGCTTTCACAATTCTGTCATAGCCTGTGCAGCGACAAATATTGCCTTCAATTCCGGTTCTAATTTGTTCTTCCGTGGGGTTGGGGATTTCGTCCAATACTGCTTTTGCCGACATCAACATTCCCGGCGTGCAAAATCCACACTGAACTGCACCGACATCAAGAAATGCCTGCTGCAAAGGATGCAGTTCACCGTTTTTCGCAAGTCCCTCGACTGTCAATACGTTTTTCCCGTCAACCTCAACTGCCAGCGTTAAGCATGAATTCATTGGTTTTCCATCGATCATCACAGTGCAAGCACCACACTCACCTGCATTACAACCCTCTTTTGTACCAGTAAGGTACAAATCCTCACGCAGCACCTGGAGCAAAGTTTTATGTACCGGTACGCTTAACGTAACCAGTTCGTCATTAAGAGTAAAATTAATTTCCTTATTCATGATCAATGCTCCCCTTTCTTCATGCGATCATAAGCGGCGGCAATGGTTTGTGGAACAACAACCTTCACCATATCCCTAGAGTACTCCTCACTTGAACGCCACGTTTTTGGCTGTGCGATTTCGTAAGCCAATTCACCCGCTCGTTTAATCACATCTTCTGTTATTTTCTTACCGACTAAGTAATCCTCCGCCTTTTTCACGCGGATAGGCGTGGGGGCAGCTGAAAGCAAGGCAATATATGCATGCGTACAAACCTCCTCCATGCCGCAAATAATTCGAACTGCACTGCCAATGATTCCTATATCCATCGCTTTACGACGGGTAAACTTGGTAGATGCACTTCCTGTATTAGGAAGCGGTGCCGGAATTAAAATGTGAGTAAGAATCTCATCTTTCTTTAAGGCCGTTGTTTTATATCCTTTGAAAAATTCAGTTATAGGGAGTTCCCTCATTCCTTCAAGTCCTTGCAGTCTCACTGATGCACCATAAGCCAGCAAGACTCCTGAGCTGTCACCGGCAGGTGATGCTGTACAAATATTACCAGCTATAGTACCACGCATACGAACCTGAACAGAAGCAGTTTTACTGATGGCGTCGGTCAGAGCCGGATAGTACTTTTTAACAATTTCAAAACGCTCAACCTCAGCAAAGGTTGCTAAAGCGCCAATACTCAACCCTTTAGCCTCTGACCAGCTCAAGCCCCTTAACTCTTTAATTTGCTTGATATCCAGCAAGCACGGTATTTCTTTTCCTGCATGCATCTCAACAAAAATATCGGTTCCACCTGCAAGCACTTTGCTTTCCGGATGCTCTGCATACATTTTTATTGCTTCAGCCAGTGTTTTAGGTGTCAACAATTCAAAAGAATTCAACATATTTCTCACCTCACCTTTCTGCGCTCTTAGCGGCTTTTATCGCAAGGTACATGTCGTCAGCTTTTATCGGGATCTTGTTCATACGAATTTTGACCGCATCGGCAACAGCATTTCCTACAGCTGGCGGACATGCCGTTATCGGTACCTCTCCGATACCCTTTGCTCCAAAAGGCCCATCCGGATGCGCGTGCTCCACCAGGGAAACCTTCAAATCAAAGCCGGCATCTTTTGCAGTAGGAACTTTGAAGTCGACCATATTTCCGTTGAGCAGCCTGCCGTCCTGGTCGTACATCAATTCTTCAAGAAGCGAATGCCCCAATCCCATTAAAACGCCGCCTTCTACCTGTCCCGTACAGGTATCTTCGTTTATAACTTGCCCTACGTCATGAGAAGCAACGTATTTTTCGACCTCAATCTTTCCTGTCCTGGGATCTACCAGCACTTGACAAGCATGGGCACACCAGAACCATTGGTCAGCCGCCCGCCTGGTCTGTCCCGTCACTTTATCCGGCTTTTCCCAAACATCTATACTACTATGCGCCGAACGACCGATAATTGGGGGCTGCTCACTGAGCACCTTGCTTTTACCTAAATCATTGATTGACAAAGTCAACTCTTTACCATCCTTGTCATGTCCATAAATGACACCATCCATAATTTTTATATCTTCACCAGGGCATTTCCAATTTTTGCTCATCAATTCAACGAGTTGTATATGCATATCCTGGGCTGCTTCTATGAGCGAACGTCCTACATGAAACGTCAAACGGCTCCCGGTAGCTGATTTTTCATAAGGTGCATAGAGGGTGTCGACCTGTGCAACATTCACCTTATCAATGTCAATGCCAAATGCCTCAGCAAAGATTTGAAGCGAGATGATGTCGTTTCCTTGTCCCATATCGGTACCACCCTTTAGAATGGTAACAGTACCATCTTCATTGAGCTTGCACACCACGGAAGATCCGGAAGGTGTACCCGGCACCTTACAGGTACAGGCTATGCCGCGCCCGCGTAGTTTGCCGTCGGCAGTAACCTTCTCGATTTCTTTATCCCATTCTATCAGCCTGGCGGCTTCTTCCACACATTTTTTCACACCTACACTGAGCAACTTTTCTCCCATAGGAGAGGTTCCTCCGTCTTCCCAGATATTTTGCAGACGCAGCTTCACTGGATCGGCACCGAGTTTTTTCGCGATATCGTCCATATGGCACTCGCAGGCCCAGCTCACTTCGGCCACTCCAAAGCCGCGATATGCGCTTGTAACTTGACGGTTAGTCAACAATGCATAGTTATCTACCAATACATTTTTTATGTAGTATGGACCAGCAGCGCCGTAGGAACTCAAATAGGCAATACGTGGAGCGGAGGTGACATAAGCTCCGCTATCGGCGTATACTGTTACCTTCCTTGCGATAAGCGTTCCATCCTTATTTAAGCCTGTTTTGATCCAGATCTTTTGCCCACCGCGAACGTAGGCACCATAGAACTCGTCCTTTCTTGTAAACACCAGTTTGACTGGTCGACCATTGCTCCGCATGGCCAGAGCTGCGGCAATAGGCTCTGAACGCAGCTCCCATTTGTTACCGAATCCGCCACCCAGTGGGGTAATGATCATACGGACTTTATTATAAGGTAGGTTGAATGTTTTACTGAGCTGGCCGCGCACAAAGAATGGACTTTGCATACAGCCCCATATCGTCAAGCCGTTAGTATCCCATTGAGCGATGGATACATGACCCTCTAAACAAACATGTTGAATGCCGCTGGTCTCATAAACACCCTCTACGATGATCTCAGACTCAGCAAATCCTTTTTCCACATCACCTGCTTCAAGGTGGTGATGATGGCAGACATTAGTACCTTGAATGTACAACATTTCAGGGTGACGTTTTTCCTTATCCCAGTCTTGGAGCACAATTTCACCCTTCATGGACTCCTCGACGTTAAGAATGGGTTTAAGTGGTTCATATTCGACCTTGATTAACTTTAAAGCCTCAATGGCTGTTTCGAGATTTTCCGCTGCCACAGCTGCAACGGGTTCACCCTCATAAAGCACACGCTTATATGCCAATATGGGCATTTCATAGGCATAATGGCCGATTCCAGGATGATCCTTCACATCCACGCCAGTAATCACAACCTTCACGCCTTTAAGGTTCCGAGCTTGAGATGTATCTATGCTGAGAATATTTGCGTGCGCATGCGGTGAACGTAATACTGCAGCATAGAGTTGCTTTGACAGATTTAGATCCGCACCGAATATCGTCGCTCCGGTTACTTTGTCATACGCATCCGGTCGCCGAACGGGTTTGCCTACATACCTGTAGTCTGTCATGTAAATTCCCCCTTTAAAACTTATTATAATTTACCTTTAATTTCCAGACAACTAATCACAACCGGAAACCCAAATTTATTTAACTTGGTATGGACAAATGAAATGAATACTAACCCTTTCAATTAAATAGTACCGTCCCAGGTTCCAACCTGTTCCTTTTTTTTCTCTTCATCATCAAACCAACGTGTAGTAACCGTCTTAGACTCTGTAAAGAAGCGTACAGCGTCCTTTCCATGACAATGCAGATCACCGAAGAAGCTGAGCTTGTGTCCTGAGAATGGAAATACTCCGACCGGTACAGGAATCCCAACATTCACACCTACCATACCGCCGTCAGTACGTTTAACAAACTCCCTGGCATAGTGGCCGCTCTGGGTGAATATTACTGATCCATTGGCAAACGGATTAGCATTCATGATGGATAAACCATCCTCAAAATTCTTACAGCGCTTTATACAAAGAACTGGGCCGAAAACTTCACTTTCACCAATACTCATTCCAGGTTTTACGTGATCAAATATAGTATGTCCTATATAAAAACCATTTTCATATCCTTCAACAACGTAATTTCGTCCATCAAGCACAAGCTTGGCTCCCTCTGCAACACCCTTGTCGATCCAATTACAAACAAATTTCTTATGTTCAGCGGTAGCTACCGGACCAAGATTTGTATCCTTTTCATAGGCAGGGCCAACCTTTTGCTGCCTGCACAAACGCACAAGTTCTGCAACCAGCTTATCTGCAACCTCTTCTTCAACAACAATTACCGGTAATGCCATGCATCTTTCGCCGGCACAGCCGAAGGATGAGTTCATAATTCCGGCAGCAGCACGTGCGATCGGCGCGTCTTTGAGTACCAAGGCATGATTCTTCGCCTCGCAAAGTGCCTGTACACGCTTGCCGTGTGCTGCTGCGGTACTATACACATGTTTGCCTACACTTGTCGAACCAACAAATGTAACTCCGCACACATCAGGGTGAGTAAGCAGGATTTCGGCTTCATTGCGTGAACATGTAACCACATTGACAACACCATCCGGAAAACCGGCTTTTTTATATAATTCAGCAAATTTCAGGGAAGTCATTGGCGTGCTGCTGGCTGCCTTTAACACATAGGTGTTTCCGCAGGCAACAGCAAGAGGAGTCATCCATCCCATCGGTATCATAGCGGGGAAGTTCCAAGGTGCAATTCCTGCAAATACACCCATTGATTCGCGATACAGGGTTGTATCGAAACCTTGCGAGACCTCCATTAGGCTTTCGCCCATCATTAGGGTTGGAATCCCGCAAGCAAACTCGGTCATCTCTTTTGCTTTTATTACATCGCCAGCTGCTTCTTCCCAGGCCTTTCCATTTTCACGAGCTACCATCATCGTTAGCTCTTCCATATTTTCTTCAATAAGGTTACGTAACTTGAACAGTAGTTGTGCACGCTTGTGTGCAGGAGTATTGCGCCATCCCGGGTAAGCTGCTTTTGCTGCTGCGATAGCCGACTCGACTTCTTCCTTTGTACTGCATGGTGTTTTTGCAATTACTTCACCTGTACTCGGATTGTATATGTTCATATACATATCCGTTTTTGATTCTATGTATCGGCCACCAATAAATGGCCTTAGTAATTCTTGTGAATTCATTTCTTTTATCCTCCTAATACATTTTAACTTTTACGTTGTCAATACTTTTATAAAAGCTTATCAATCTCATCAAATACAATTTGCGGAGTCTTTGCTCTGATCATGTAATACGGCCTGCCCTCTGCAAATTTACTTACAAATCTGCCCCTCTGCTGACGCCTTTCATCAGTATCAATAATTGGCATTACAAGGCCATCGGGTGACAGCAGCTGGTTAAGCCCAAAGAAGTTCATTACTGAATGATATGTCTGATAGCAGCGTTCAAACTGATTCATCGGCACTACCTTTGTATCAAAGTGGCCGTCTATCCCAGGCATAATAACCAGATCAATATTGGTAGGCTCATTATAATGGGGCATTTCAGGTTCTTTATCAAAGAATTTGATAACACCTTCATCCTGATCAGGAATATCTGAGCGTTCTGTTCCCTTTGCTCTCTTTCGGATATAGACGTTCTTTGAACCATAGAGCGCAAAACCGGTTCCATCTGTAACTGTAGTTTCAGTAGAGAATATCTGACCGCCTCTGCGGCAGCCTTCAAGCTGGCTCATGCTCTTCCCGTGGTTATTTTCACCTCCGAGGAGTAAAATGGTCTTCCCTTTATAGCGGACAGAGGAGGAATGGAATGGATGCAAACCCATTAAGTCCATTTCATTCGCCAACATACTGACCATGATCTTGTTGAGCTCTCCTTCTTCCCAGAAACTGTCGAGTATTAACTGACCATCTTTGTATACAATGTTTTTGACCGGTTTATCGATGTTCCATACAATGTCAGGTTTATTCTTGGTGATATTTTGGCTTACTTTCACCGATGCAAGACGGTAGTTTAAGAAAGTATCATCCTCAACAATATGTTCTCTCTTTTCTCCGCCGACTACATCAATTCTTAAAACCGCCTTGTCACTGCTGATTTGTTCTGAAAAAATATTCATATAATTCCTCCTTTTTATTATTTATTTATGGTTTAAAACCTCTACAGCCTTTTCTACAATATTTTCAGTATTCATACCGTAACGACTGAACAATACTTCATCATCCCCACATTGGAGAAAAATATCTTTAAACCCTAATCGATATACCTTGCATGGGCAGACTTCAGCAACAGTTTCACACACTGCGCTCCCTAACCCGCCAATAATTGAATGGTTCTCTACAGTTATAATCGCCTTTGTTGTCTCTGCAGCCTCAAGGATCGCCTCTTTATCGATTGGCTTAATGGTCGGCATATGGATTAGCTTAACCGACATGCCCTTCGCAGCAAGTGCATCAGCAGCTGCTTGCGCTTTGGGAGTCATCATCCCTGTTGAGATAATGCTTATGTCCTTTCCCTCATGCATTTTAAACGCTTTGCCCAGTATAACCTTGTGATTTTCCGGAAATATGACCGGAACCTCACATCGCACAGTCCTTAGGTATACAGGTCCGTCAATCTCCATTGCCAGTCGTGTGCAAAGCTCTGTTTCGCGCGGGTCACCGGGCTCAAATATGGTCATATTCGGCAGGCAGCGCATAGCAGCAACATCCTCTATTGCGGAGTGTGTTGCTCCGGCCCTTCCTGTGGGTAAACCACCGTATGCGCCATTAATCTTTACATTCGCGCGGGGGTGTGCGATTGAATTTCTAACCTGATCGCCGGCTCTCTGTGTCATGAAAACTGCAAATGCAGAAATAAATGGAATATATCCAAGGGTCGACATCCCTGCAGCAATACCTGTCATATTTTGCTCAGCAATGCCTATCTGATAAAAACGGTCAGGATATGCATCTCGAAAGAGATGTGTCTGAGTAGAAGGAGCTACATCCGCATCCATGACGATGAGGTCTTTATATTCAGCGCCCAACTCAACAAGGGTCTTTCCGAATATCAGTCTCTGCATGATTCGATCATTTAGATTCATTTTCATAGTTTACCGCCCCCTCGAGTTCGGCGATGGCTGCAGCCAGCTGATCATCATTGGGAGCCTTGCCGTGCCATTCATATTTGTTTTCCATAAAACTGACACCCTTACCCTTTACAGTATGAGCAATTACTGCAACCGGACTAAAACTTGAATCTTCAGCCGCAGCTTTCAAAGTTTCTACGAGAGCATCGATGTCATGTCCATCCACTTCAACTACCTTCCAGTTAAAAGCAGCAATTTTATTTAGAAGCGGATCGATATTAACGTTATTCTTCATTGTAGAGGAGAGCTGAACCTTATTATAGTCAAAAATAGCAATAAGATTTTTGACATGATTGGCTCCGGCATACATCATCGCTTCCCACACCTGGCCTTCCTGGCTTTCTCCATCGCCTAGAAGCACAAATGTTTTGAAATCCCTGCCGCGTCTGGTGCCACCCATTGCAATGCCTATACCCACTGAAAGTCCTTGCCCAAGCGAACCTGTGCTATAGTCTGCACCCGGACATTTATGCATATCTGGGTGAGCCTGAAGTATACTGTCGACTTCGTCAAATGTTGTTAGAAGTTCGGGGTCAAAGTAGCCTCGTCCCGAAAGCACGGTGTAGAATCCGGGGCTTGCATGCCCTTTGGAGAGTATGAATCGGTCACGATCCTCCCATGATGGATTCGAGGGATCAATTCGCATGACTGAAAAGTACAGTGCAGTGAGTATATCAACTTCCGAAAGCGAACCACCTACATGGCCATTTCCTGCATGATTTGCAGTCTTAAGTATAATCTTGCGAAAATCATTTGCCTTTTCTGCAAGGGAACTGTTTACCTTTTTCATAGTACCCCTCCTAAAGCTGCGGTTTCAGGACAACTTTGAGCGAATTATCCTTTCTTCCGTTAAATATGTCAAAGGCCTCTTCGTACTTGGATAATGGAAATTCATGTGTAATCAACGCACGTATTTCCTTGATAAAGTTCATCCCAATCGGAATGGACTTTGCCAAAGTATTGGGATTGGCACGGTTTCCGACCAGATCGATCTCATCCAACACAATCTTTCGGATGGGTATCTTAACATCTTCTTTCGGCAAACTAACCATGGATATGCAGCCACCCTTTCCAACTGCGTCACAAGCCTGGCGAATGCCGACTTCTGTACCGGAACACTCGATTACACGTTTTGCTCCAAGTCCATTGGTCAACTCCTTCACGCGGGCTGCTACATCTTCCTTTCGGTAATCAATAGGCACTGCTCCCATTTTTTTAGCTGCTTCAAGGCGGGTGCCACTGCCGCTGATCATGATCAGTCCTGCACCCATACTCTTCACACAGAGTATACTCATAAGCCCTTGGGCTCCTGCACCGTTTATTAATACAGAGTCACCGGGTTTTATACCGCTTCTCATTACCATGTGCAGTGCAATGCTCAACGGGTCCATACAGGATGCAACGTTAAAATCCATTTCGTCGGGTATCTTTTCAATCGCTTTCACCGAGGCACACATATATTGGGCATAAGCCCCCTGTGAATAATGGCCGTACTGGCGATGACCCAGTTCTGATTTTCCGTAGTTGAGGCAGAGTGTATACCTGCCTTCAAGACACATTTTGCACTGACCGCAGCCGACATGGCTGAGAGCACAAACACGGTCTCCGGCTTTCCAACCAAAGTCTCCGGCTTTTTCACCAAGCTCTACAATAACACCTGACCATTCATGTCCTAAAATAATAGGGAATTCCTTCGGCCACATACCACGAAAATCACCATTGATAATGTGTGGATCTGTTCCGCAGATAGAAACCGACTCCACCCGGCAAATTACTTCAGAGGGTCCCGGAGCAGGGATTGGTACCTGACAGTATTCAAGATCATTCACTGCATTGAGCCGTAAAGCATTCATCATTTTTTCCGACATTACTTTTCTCCTTTACATTGATAATAATTATTTCTTCCAGTGAACCATGGGCAAACCTGCCACCGGTGATTTGAAATATGGGATGTTTGTAGCTCTAAGCGAACCGATATATACCGTTGAAAGGTCTGGTCCACCAAATGTTACACTTGCCATCCATGGTGCGATACCCCTTCCGGTCTGAAATAAGATCTCGTTTGTTACACAACGTTTATAGAATGCTTCATCGAGCTGTCTTACCTTTTCCGGATCCCCTTCATCGAGCATTATCACCATCTCGCCATCCGGTGTAATCACGAACAATTTGTCTGAATAAACCATTGTCCCCCATAGATTTCCATAGCTATCAAATGCGATTCCATCGGGATATGCTCCTACTCCCATGTGAGTTGGACCATAAATCTCCTTGTTGTGGAGGTCGCCTTTCTCGTCTACTCTATATCGAAGTATTCTTCCGCCTGTCGTTTCGACAACGTAAAGGTATTCCTCATTCGCATCGAATCGAACCTCATTAGTGAAATGAAGTCCTTCTGCAACAATATGAATACCCCGCTCGTCGTACCGTGCAATATAACCGTCATCCAGATCCGGCACCAACGCATCGATCCAATTTTTCTTGCGTGTCGTGATGGTAATCCAGAGTCTGTCCTTTGAATCTCTAAGTACAAAATTGACTTTGCCGATTTCTTTCCCATCAATCGTATCGAACAAAACCCTTGTTTCGCCCGTCCTTTTCATTATCTCAAGACAGTCAGTACCGAAATTGGAAATCAATATATCTCCATTTCGAGCAAAGGCTAAACCATTTGGAAGAGTCCCTTCAAAAAACCGGGAAACATCACTTGACTTGAGGTCGATGCCGGAAGTATGTTTCTGGGTAATTATACTCTGTGACCCATCCGGATGCAGATGTACCACACCGCCGCGTGCATCCGCCGCCCAAAGACTGCCATCGGGTTCAGCCAGAATACATTCAGGGCGCTGCAAACCTCTTCCTATAAATTGAATTGATTTTGGATCGATTGAGAAACCTTTGATTGGATTATCATTTTTCATTCTTTCCCTCCTTCGAACTCTACTTCAGGATGGAACTCATATGCATCCAAATTTGACGGGGGAGCAAAAAAGCAAATGACCTTCATTTCCTCACTTCCACTATTTCGCACCATATGGATTGATCCTTTTTCAAACAGTACAGCAGTTCCTTCTTTAATCGGCTGGATTATTCCATCAATATAGACCTTCCCTTCACCATGGATAATATAAATCAATTCTTCGCCGTCAGGATGACAATGAGCAGGTCTTACCGTTTCTCCAGGCTGTACCCTCATCACGCAGCAAGAACAAAATTCAGGATCCAGCCCTACCCCTTTGTCAGCGACCCATCGTAGGAATCTGCCTGGCATTGCCTTCTCAGGCACATCGTTTTCACTGATAATTTTCACAGTCTCACCTCCTAGCAGATTTATTCATGTTTATCTATTATCGATAATTTATATTATATAATTTCCCTGTAATTTATGCCAGTGAAATTACAAAAATTTGGGAAATTTATAAAATACTTTTCTGAGAAGCTAAAGCTGACACTCATGTGTGATTGATTATCCATGATGCATCTTATTTAGGTTAAAAAAACTATTTCACATCCTATATAGTATTGACATAAACTCCCAGTTAGTATAATATACATATTATCGAATATATATTATTGATAATATATAAAACTCTTTCAATAAGTGACTAAGCTTATTCTATCTCGGCATTTCAGCACGGAAAATAACCAAAGCCTAAAATATCATTTACAAAATGAAAAATACAGCGATGCTTCTTAGATTAAATAATGTTCCCAAACAACTAGTACTACAGCGTAATCTATAGATTCGAACCTTGATAACTTCATACAGTAAACT
>CALMWN010000297.1 GCA_937873555.1 uncultured Clostridia bacterium | reverse complement strand
AATGTGTTTTATTAAAGACAAATCCTGCCTTGAATTGGCAAGTGTGAAGAAAAAATCGTTGTAAGAAGATATGATTGCATTAATATCCCTTGAACTCTCAAGGCAGTCAGCCAGCTTGTATAGCCTGAGAATTACTCCGTCATTCAGTATATTCCTGTAAAGGGATATTGAATTTAAGGCAAGCTTGATTTTTTCAGGACTGATTTTCTTTAAGTTGTATGTATTCATGATTTATCCTCCAAAGGTTATCTTATTTACATATTATAATCCATTATGGAGAAAATTCAATTACTTTAAAAATGCAGGCGGTTATGCTAATATTGTCTAAGGTGATTAGATGTTTGGATATATTTTACCGGAAAAGCCGGAGCTTAAAATAAAAGAATACGAGATTTTCAAGGCATATTACTGCGGAGTATGCAAGTCTATTGGCCGGCGGTATGGTCAGATACCACGGTTGACCTTGAATTACGACAGTACTTTCCTGGCTCTGTTATTGTCGTCAATTGAGGATGACAAGCCGGATGTCAGACTTGAAAGATGTATAGCACATCCGCTTAAAAAGAGGCATGTGGTAGTAAGAAATGATTTGGTGGACTATGCTTCAGACATGAACATCATTTTGGCGTATTATAAACTGGAAGACAATCTGAGGGATGATAAATCCGTTCTGGCAGCAGCGGCGATGCTGCCTCTGAAATCGGGCATAAATAAACTTCGTGACAGATACAAAGAAAAATGTGATATAATAGAAGCGCAGCTGGCAGAACTTTCAAGGCTCGAGAAGCAGAAATGCAATCTGGCCGATATGGCAGCGGAACCATTCGCAAAATTGATGGAAGAGGTCATGGCCTACCGACCGGGTTGCGACGGAAACAGAGAGAAAATACTCAGGGTCATCGGCTACAATATAGGGAAATGGATATATTTACTGGATGCTTATGACGATATCGGGGACGATATACGAAAAAAGGCATACAATCCTTTTGTGTACCAGTATAATTACAATGGTGAAAGTGTGGAGGAGTTTAAAAAAACCTTTAAGGGAAGGGTTGAGTTCAACCTTACCTATTGCCTCAGCCAGATATCAAAGGCATACGAATTGCTGGAAACAAAATTCAATTCAGCGATTGTCGAAAATATAATTTATATGGGTATGCTAAGAAAAACAGAACAAATTTTATATACGGGGAGTTGTAAAAAAGTTGAGAAATCCATATGAGGTTTTGGGAGTAAAAGAAGGTGTAAGCGAAGAAGAAATAAAAAAAGCCTACAGGGAGCTCGTAAAAAAATATCATCCTGACCAATACCAGAATCATCCGTTATCCAAGCTTGCCGAGGAAAAGCTCCAGGAAGTGAATGAGGCATATGATTATCTTACCAGGAACGGAAACATCAACAAAAGCAATGTTGCATGGGATAATAATCCCCGTTACGAAAGTCAGGATAATATTGAATTTTTCAACCAGGTGAGGACTCTGATCAACTCCGGCAATTTAGCGGCAGCGGAAAGCATGCTTTCAGGAACAAGTGAACGCACCGCCCAATGGTATTACCTGAAGGGACTCATATTACTTAGAAAAGGCTGGTATGATGAAGCATATGGGCATATTCAGACCGCTGTGAATATGGATCCCGGGAATTATGAATACCGGGATGCTCTTGCCAGGATGGAGATGTCCAACCGTGCATACAGGGGTAATGCTTTTGGCAGGGGATACGGAAGCGGGCCGGACCTTTGTACCGTATGCCAGTGTCTGTGGTGTTCGGACTGCTGCTGCGAATGCGCGGGGGGGGACCTTGTCAGCTGTTGTTGAGTATGTCATGAGGCATATAAGTTGAATTGAGTTTTGGATTCAACTTATATACTATTCCGGTATTGTCAAAGTTCTTCATGAGTTGGAGAGAATTATGAGTGATAAAAATACCATTTCAACCAAACAATTGGGTATAAGCGGGATATTACTGGCTCTTACGGTGCTGACCCTGGCTGCAGCTACATTTGTACCCACAAACAGGTTATCCTTATATGCCTTAAGTTCATTTTACATTTCTATCATAATTATGGAATATGGTATCAAAAGCGGTTGGGTGTTTTATCTGGCTTCATGTCTGACAGCCCTGATACTGGTACCCGGCAAGCTTGGATTGATTCCATATGTCATGTTCTTCGGGATTTACGGCATTGCCAAGTACTACATTGAGAAACTGGGGAAGATAACCCTGGAATACATATTGAAACTATTGTTTTTCAATCTTTTCGCAGTTACAGCCGTGTTTTTTTTAAAGCAGTTCCTTCCACAGGTCTTCGAGGTGGGATTCCCATTCTGGCTCGTTCTTTTGGGCCTGGAAGTTGTCTTTGTCATATACGATTATGTATATTCTCTTTTCATACAGTATTATATCAACAAGCTTAAAAGAATATTGAAGATTTAAGTGCCCATATTTTGCTAAAGACGCTGCTGAGGTATGCATATGAAGCTTAACATGACTTCCTACAAACTCGTTTGCATAGTACTTGCTCAGATGATCCTGATAGATGTGATTTTAATTGTATTTTTCCTGAAAGAAGCGAGCAGGAATAATCCGAATTTCTTTAAGGTATCTTATTGGTCTGCAACATGTGAAGACAAAAGTTTGCGAGGCTCGATGCCGAGCAAATTTTATTTATATGTTAAAAAGGATTTCATTCCGGAACAGAAATCCGGAACCTTAGCCGGAAAGGCAATAGTAACAGATTCTGCTTCCAAAGAATTTCAAGACAGGGATATAAATTCTCAATATGCGCCAGAATCCAAACAAGTATTGAAGTTTGGACAAAATTCCTGGGATATTTTGAGCGAGTTGAAAAGGAAAATAACAAACAGGAGTATTCAGGTAAAAGATTTGAAAATCCCGGGAAGGATATATGAAAGAAAGGATTTTATTGCTACAACCTATGACCTGTCATATGAGAGCTGCGGCAAGTACCCGACACATCCCGCATACGGCATTACATACAGTGGCCGCAGAGCTGTAAAGGGAAGAACAATAGCTGTTGATCCTGATGTTATTCCTTTGGGGAGCAGGGTGTATATAGAATTCCCTCCACAATATGAGCATATGAATGGATGGTATGTTGCCGAGGATACGGGAAACAAGGTGAAAGGCAACATGGTGGATGTGTTTCTCGGAGAATCAGCATTTTATGATATGGAGAGGTTCGGAAGTAAAAAAGTGAATATTAAAATCCTGTATCCATAGGAATGCAGACTTGCGGCGAAAGCGATTCCACTTTTGGAAATGAGTTGTAAAATGGCGGGCGATATATTACAATATATGGTAATAGCAGGGGCTGTCTGACAGGGCTCAGGTTTAGCCTGTAAACAAAGGGTGAGGTTTAATGTATGATACCGGAATGTACCTGTCATATTCGATAGGAGTTTTTATGGTGGTTTTCCTTTCAGGCTGCATAGTCAACCTCCTCAAGGAGCACTTCATATATCAGCTTGCAGGTATAGCTTTTTTCTTTACATATTCAATTATCAGGCTTACCGGAGTACTACATGACAGTTCCCCCGACATGACGTACAAAGACATATACTTTTTGATACTACCTGCATTTGCAGGCATTTCTGCCTGTCTTATAAGCATGGTTGCAGGCTTCTGGCTTTTTCCCCCCATACGTAGACGCTTCAGGGGTTGAGGCAGTATCAATTCATCAGGGATATAGGGATATAATTGTATATTGGCAAATACCGTGAATATACTGTATAATGGGTTTATGCCGCTTGCTTCCGTATGCCGGCAGAATTTACTTTGAGATGTTTTTGATAACGTGGAGGTTTGAAATGAGGATTGCTGTTGTTGACGGACAGGGTGGGGGTATAGGGAAGGCAATTGTAGAGAGGTTGAAAAGGGAACTGCCCGATAAGGCTGAAATTGTTGCATTGGGCACCAATGCGGCTGCAACCTCCATTATGCTTAAAGCTGGAGCGGGTGAAGGCGCATCGGGAGAAAACGCCATAGTTTACAATTCCTCCAGGGTTGATGTCATTACCGGAGTCATCGGAATTATTGTCGCAAACTCCATGATGGGAGAGTTAACCCCGGCTATGGCAAAAGCAATCGGTGAGAGTGATGCCAGAAAGGTCCTCATACCGTTGAACAGGTGCGGTGTTGAAGTTGTAGGAGTAAAAAATGAGCCGCTGCCGCATCATATAGACAGCGCGGTAGAAATAATAAAGAGTTATGTCATTGAAGCATATAAAGGAAGCTTGTGATATTTTCATGCAGCAGGTCCGCATCTACTTTTCCTTTTTCCACATCAGAGTACAGGTTGGTATAAACATCAAGAGCTCTTTTTATATGCTGCCTTTCATTTGTTGACAAATGCTCGTCGTGCTCATATGTTCTTATATCATCGATATAGCTTTTTATCAGCTCAAGTTTCTGTTCATGCGTCATATCTTTAACCTCCAAAGGGAAAATTTAATAATATCTTTTAGATTTCCCGCTCAATGAGAAAACTATACAGTGCCAGGCAAGTAGTTTAATTGAATATGGAACTATTTATGCTATAATTAATCAGTACTACTTTGCTGTAATTGATTGATTTACTCGATATTCACTTTTAAAAATGGGGTAACCGGATTTATGAATGAAAGAGTTTTCAGAATACTGGAGTTTGATAAAATAATTAAAAGGCTTTCAGGCCTGGCTGCTTCAAGCCTCGGAAAAGAGCTGATCGAGGGGCTTCTGCCTGAGCAGGAGTTCTCAAAGGTAAAGGATCTTCTCAAGGAAACAAGCGATGGAGTGAGCTGCATTGCGAGAAGGGGAAGCCCTCCCATGGGGGGAATACATGATATAAGGGGCAGTCTCAGGAGATCTGAACTCGGGGGTGTTCTAAACCCGGGAGAACTTCTTGCCATAGCAGACACCTTAAGGGCTGCAAGAAGCCTTAAAAGCTATGTGGATGACAGAATAACCAATGAAGAAGGTAATGTGGTCAGCGAGCTCATCAGCTGCCTTGAAGCCAACAGGCGGGTAGAGGATAAAATCAAGCTGGCGATTATCAGTGAAGAAGAGATAGCCGATAGTGCAAGTGTAAACTTAAGCAATATAAGGCGACAAATCAAAGAAGCTCAAAACTCTATCAAAGATAAGCTTAATGACTTCATAAAATCGTCAAAATATCAGAAATTCATGCAGGAATCGATAGTGACGATGAGGGGTGACAGGTATGTCATCCCGGTTAAGCAGGAATACAGGAACGAGGTGCAGGGGCTTATCCATGACTCTTCTGCCAGCGGAGCTACAATCTTTATTGAGCCAATGGCTATCGTCGAAGCCAATAACAGGATCAAACAGCTTAAAATCAAAGAGCAGCTTGAAATCGAAAGGATACTGTATGAACTTACAGCTGATGTTTCCGGTATTATTGACAGTTTGAAATCCAATATATCCATACTTGCAAGGCTTGACTTCATTTTTGCAAAGGCAAAACTCAGCATGGATTATAACTGTGTATGCCCTGTACTAAACGCCGGCCGCCGTATTGTGATAAAAAAGGGAAGACATCCCCTGCTTGATCCGGTGAAAGTAGTACCCATAGATTTCTGGATAGGTGATGAATTCGACACGCTTGTTATTACCGGGCCCAATACCGGGGGTAAAACTGTGACCCTCAAGACGGTAGGGCTGTTCACTCTGATGACCCAGGCGGGACTGCATGTCCCTGCAAATGAAGGTACTCAGATGAGTATATTCAATGAGGTTTTTGCGGATATAGGGGATGAACAGAGCATAGAACAAAGCCTCAGTACGTTTTCGTCCCATATGAAGAATATTGTCAGCATTCTGGAGAGGGCTGACGAACATTCCCTGGTGCTTTTTGACGAACTTGGCGCTGGAACCGATCCTACAGAAGGTGCCGCCCTCGCCATGGCGATCCTGGAATACCTGCACCAGGTTGGCTCTATTACTGTAGGGACCACCCATTACAGTGAACTAAAGGTTTATGCCGTATCAACAAAAGGGGTGGAAAATGCTTGCTGTGAATTTGATGTTGAGACATTAAAGCCCACATACAGGCTTCTCATCGGAGTGCCCGGGAAAAGCAACGCATTTGCAATATCCAACAGGCTTGGTCTGTCTGTGAATATCATTGAAAGGGCAAAGGAATTCCTGACACAGGAGGACATCAAGTTTGAGGACATGCTTATGTCCATAGAAAAAAACAGGAGTGAGGCAGAAAAGGAAAAAATGCTAGCTCAAACCTATAGAAAAGAAATAGAGGGCTTGAAAAACGAGCTGGAGGAGCAAAAGCGCAAACTTGCCCTGCAGAAGGATAAGCTCATCAGGGAAGCCAGGGAGGACGCCAAAAGGATTCTGTTAAACGCCAGGGAAGATGCCGAAGGGATACTGTCCGAAATGAGGAAGATGGAAGCGGAGCAGGAGGCGGCAGAAAGAAACAGGGCAGCAGAAGAGCTAAGGCTTAAGCTTAAGAATAAAATCAACAAGCTTGAGGATTCACTCACGGAGTCGATCATGCCCAAACAGGGATATGCCAAACCACCTGAGAATCTAAAGCCTGGCGACAGCGTGATGATAATAAACCTAAACCAGAAGGGAACGGTGGTCATACCTCCCGACAAGGATGGAGAGGCAGTTGTTCAGGCCGGTATAATGAAAATTAATGTACACATAACAAATCTAAGGTTGGTGGATGAACAGCAGGCAGAGATACACCGGGTGGGAGCGGGAAAAATCGGAATGTCCAAGTCAAAGAGCATTTCGACTGAAATTGATTTAAGGGGCCTGAGCCTGGAGGACGCAATAGAAAGCGTTGACAAGTACCTTGACGATGCCAGTATTGCAGGGCTTCATGAGGTGACTGTAATTCACGGGAAGGGGACCGGTATTTTAAGAAACGGTTTGCACCAGTACTTGAAGACAAATGCGCATGTAAAGACATTCAGGCTGGGTAAATATGGTGAAGGCGAGTCTGGGGTTACGGTAGTTGAAATGAAATAAGTGCTTGAATGTGGTAAAATATTATAGTAAGAAGTATGAAAAGAAGGTAGTAGCATGTTTACCATTTTTGACACTGCAAGGCAGCTTTTGAACATATTGCTGGAATATGCCAGGTATCACTCTGTAGAGACCCTGGTAAATGTTGTTCTGGTTGCAGGTGTTGTTGTATATTTTTTGAAAAAGAATTTTTCCAGGGACCGATGGCTTTAATTCATAAGGGTTTTTACTGTTGACAATATATTAACCATAATTTAGAATGGTTATGTTCGTGATAGGGCATAATCATTCTTGTATTATTGTTATAAACGATTCATACACACTGTTTATATATGGATTTGCAGGGATTTGAATACCTGACCGCATCAGATTGTATAATATTTAGAGGAGAATAATTGTGGAAAATGTAAGGAACGATCTAAGGAATATTGCTATTATTGCACACGTAGACCATGGCAAGACAACGCTTGTTGACGGGATGTTAAGACAGAGCGGAATTTTCAGGGAGAATGAACAGGTACAGGAAAGGGTTATGGATTCCAATGATCTCGAAAGGGAAAGGGGAATAACAATTCTTGCAAAGAATACTGCCGTCACCTATGCAGGTACTAAGATAAATATTGTAGATACTCCCGGGCATGCGGATTTCGGGGGTGAAGTAGAGCGCGTGTTAAAAATGGTGGACGGGGTATTGCTGCTGGTAGATGCATTTGAAGGTCCGATGCCGCAAACGCGTTTTGTTCTTAAAAAGGCATTGCAATTGAACTTGAAGCCCATTGTGGTTGTAAATAAAATAGACAGGCCGGAAGCAAGGCCGGATGAAGTAGTTGATGATGTTCTGGAGCTTTTTATAGAGCTTGGGGCAGATGATGAACAACTGGAGTTTCCGGTAATCTACGCTTCATCCAGAGAAGGATTTGCAGTGCTCGATCTATATGGAGAGAGAAAAGATTTAAAACCCCTTTTTGAGGCTATCATAGAAAAAGTGCCGGCACCTGCCGGCTTCATTGATAAACCGCTTCAGCTTCTTGTTTCCAGCGTTGATTATGACGATTATGTAGGCAGGATAGCTATAGGCAGGGTTGAAAGAGGAATAATCAGGTCGGGACAGCAGGCTGTTGTATGCAGGAAGGACGGAAGCGTACAGAGCATTAAAATAAGCAGGCTGTATATGTTTGATGGGCTGAAAAGAGCCGAATGCGCTGAAGCAAAGCTTGGAGACATTGTTGCAGTCTCTGGCGTGGGAGATATTACAATAGGTGAAACCATATGCGATGTGGAATTTCCTGAACCCCTTCCGTTTGTCGATATTGATGAACCAACCATTTCGATGAACTTCAGTGTAAACAACAGTCCGTTTGCAGGGCGAGAGGGTACCTTTGTCACATCAAGGCACTTAAGGGACCGGCTTTTCAAGGAGCTGGAAACAAACTTAAGCTTGAGGGTTGAAGAAACCGATACCCCCGATGCATTCAAGGTGTCGGGAAGGGGAGAACTGCACCTGTCAATTCTTATTGAGACTATGAGAAGGCAGGGGTATGAATTCCAGGTTTCCAAGCCGAAGGTAATATACAAGGAAGTTGACACAGAGGTCTATGAACCGATAGAGTACCTTACAATAGATGTTCCTGAAGATTTTATGGGAGTTGTAATGGAAAAGCTGGGGGTCAGGAAAGCGGAAATGGTTAACATGACTTCCGCAAACATGGGATACATGAGGCTGGAGTTTAAAATACCTGCCAGGGGTTTGATCGGATACCGTTCCGAGTTTTTGACCGATACGAAGGGCAACGGCATAATGAACCATATATTCCACGGTTTTGAACCTTTCAAGGGAGAAATAAGTGCAAGGCAAAGGGGCTCGATGGTCGCCTGGGAAGATGGGGAAGCTGTGACTTACGGCCTTTATAACGCACAGGAGAGAGGCACGCTTTTTATAGAGCCGAATACCAAGGTTTATGAAGGTATGGTTGTTGGTGAGAATTCAAGGTCTGAAGAGATCGTTGTAAATGTTTGCAAGAAGAAGCATGTGACCAATATGCGTGCATCCGGTTCGGATGAAGCTTTGAGACTTACTCCTCCAAGGATATTGAGTCTTGAGCAGTCACTGGAATTCATAGGGGATGATGAACTGGTAGAGGTTACACCCAAAAGTATAAGATTGAGAAAGAAGATACTTGACACAGAACTCAGGGCAAAGGCAAGAAGCAAGAGTTAACAATGGTCTTGAATTTTTCATAACCTTCCGACGGGTGGTGAGTGTACATTGGGCGCTGGAACAGGACTGGAGAAGGAATTCAGAAAGGGCAGGGGCGGTAAAAGGGTTTTAAAATTCATTGTTTTTACTACTCTATTTATACTGATGCTGATCAGCGGTTTTGTAGCTTCCTACAAATTTGTAACAGACGACCTGGGAAACAAGGATAATGAAGTTACCATAGATATCAGTCCGGAGCAGGGTATCCCTGTTGAAATACCCATGGGCTCAAGTACCGATAAAATTGCCGCAATATTGCAGGAAAAGGGGTTGGTCAAGTATCCTGCCGTTTTTAAACTGCAATCGAAATTAAACGGTTATGACGGAATGTATAAATCCGGTACTCATATAGTAAGTTATGATCTGGACTATGACAAACTGATGCGTGTGCTTGCCAGCAAACCTGTAAGCGTAAGGGTGACAATTCCTGAGGGATACACCTTCAACCAGATAATGGATGAGCTGACAAACAAAAAGCTGATAGACAAGGCAAAATTCAGCGATATCGCTAAAAATGAGAAGTATGATTTTGAATACCTGAAGGGGGCCAACCGCGGTCAAAATCTGCTGGAAGGCTACCTTTTCCCCGATACATACGAGTTTGACATGAAAGCCGGGGAGAATGCAATAATAAAGATAATGCTGAAAAACTTTGATGATAAATTCAAGCCCGAGTATTACAAGAGGCTCAAGGACCTTAACATGACGGTTGACAAGGTAATAACCCTTGCTTCCATAATTGAGAAGGAAGCAAAGCTGCCGGAAGACAGAAAGGTAATTGCAGGAGTGTTCTACAACAGGTTGAACGGCAGGTACGGAGCGCCGAGAAGGCTTGAATCCTGTGCAACAATGCAGTACATATATCTGACCAGGGAAGCGGGAAATACTCCGGAGGATACAAAAAAGAGGATTGCCAGGGGTGTAATACTTGACAATGATAAGAAAACCAATGACCCCTTCAATACATACAAATTCGATGGCCTGCCCCCAGGTCCCATATGTTCGCCGGGAAAAGCGGCAATAGAAGCGGCGCTGTACCCGGAGGATACAAGTTATATATACTTTGTAGCAAAGGGAGATGGAGGCACCTATTTCTCAAAGACTCTGGCCGAGCATAATGCAGCTGTGGCCAAATACGGAATAAAATAGGAAATCTGATGAGGGGTGGTGAAGTATCGGGCTGCCCCTTTTTGTTTCTGATATATTGCTACAAAAAAAATATATGAGCCAAAAAAGGATAGGTATCTGCTAATGATATGTTATGATTATATAAATGAATACATCCGGAACACTATAAGAAAAAACGACGGGATACTGGCTGAACTGGAGGAGTTTGCCAGGCAGAACCATGTGCCTGTTATTCATCCGGAAGTTGCCAGGCTTATTATGGTGTTGGGCAGAATGGCCGGACCGGGGAGAATTCTGGAGATAGGTACCGCCATAGGTTATTCTTCCATTTTGATGGCTTCCTTTCTGCAAACCGGGGGGCGTATCGATACCATTGAAAGATATGAGCTGATGGTGGACAGAGCCAGACAGAATATAAAAAAAGCAGGGCTTGAGGATACTATAAATGTAATTGCCGGAGATGCCCTTGAGGTTTTGAAGTGCCTGGATAAAAAGTATGATATGATTTTTCTGGATGCCGCAAAGGGACAGTATCCGGAGTTTCTTCCGGAGTGCTTGCGAATGCTTGAAAAGGGCGGCTTGCTTATTTCGGATAATGTATTGTATAAGGGAATGGTTGCGACGGATAAACTTGTTGTAAGGCGTAAAAAGACCATTGTTAAAAGAATGAGGGATTATCTTGATATAATAAGCCTGAATGATGAGCTTGAAACAAGTATAATCCCGATTGGTGACGGTGTGGCTCTAAGCTATAGAAAATGATAGAAGGTGAGTAAATGAAGAAGGTTGAATTACTTGCACCGGCAGGGAATCTTGAAAAGCTCAAAATGGCCGTAAACTACGGAGCGGATGCAGTTTATATGGGAGGAGAAGAGTATGGCCTCAGAGCCTATGCAGATAATTTCTCCGAGGGTGATATGAAGGCCGGCATAGATTATGCCCATGCAAAGGGTAAAAGAGTGTACCTGACAATGAATATAATACCTCATAATGAGGATCTGAATGATATGCCGGGATACGTCCGCAGCGTTTCCGAAATGGGCATTGATGCGGTTATATTGTCAGATCCGGGAGTATACTCAATTGTAAAAGAAATTAGCCCCGGTATGGAGATTCACCTAAGTACGCAGGCAAATAATACAAACTGGAGCAGTGCTCGGTTCTGGTTCGAACATGGAGTAAAAAGGATCATACTCGCCCGTGAATTGTCCCTGAAGGAAGTGAGGGAAATACGTGATAAAACTCCTGGGGATCTGGAACTGGAGATTTTTATTCATGGAGCAATGTGCATTTCATATTCAGGTAGATGCCTGCTCAGCAATTATATGGCCGGGAGGGATTCAAACAGGGGACTTTGCGCCCATCCGTGCAGGTGGAAATATTATCTTATGGAGGAAAAACGCCCGGGTGAATACATGCCGGTATATGAAAACGAGAGAGGCACCTTCATATATAACTCAAAGGACCTCTGTATGATTGAACATATTCCTGAAATGATTGGGGCGGGAGTTTCAAGTTTTAAGATAGAAGGACGGATGAAAAGCTCCTATTATGTTGCAACAGTGGTAAAAGCATACCGTGAAGCTATTGATTCATATTATGACAATCCCACGGGATACAGGTTCAATCCGCAGTGGTTTGATGAGATATCCAAGGCAAGCCACCGCGAGTTCACTACGGGTTTTTATTTTGACAAACCTACCGGAGAAGGACAGATTTATCATACAAGTTCATATATACGCGAGTATGACTTTATCGGCATGGTCACCTCATATGACAGGAATACCGGTATCGCAACGGTAGAACAACGCAACAGGATGTTTACCGGTGAGGAAGTTGAAGTTGTACGCCCGAAGGGGCCGTTTTTCAGACAGGTGATAAGGGACATGAAAAATGCCGACGGTGACATAATCGACGTAGCACCTCACCCTCAGATGACGGTAAGTATGCCGATGGATCAGGAAGTGGAGGAATTTACAATGTTAAGGCGTAAAGGCGAGTAATAAAGTACTGAATGAATAATAACTCCCTTTTCATGGAAGAATTTATTAAAAATGAAAGGGGGTTTTTGTTTGCCTTCAAAACGATATTACCTGGTATTTTTGATAACTCTTTTTTTATCTGCCGTCCTTCTGGGGAGATTTTTCTATCTGCAGGTATATTCCGGAAAACGCCTGGCAAAGGCTGCTTCCTACCAAAGGATGGCTGATTCGGAAATAGAAAAGCCAAGGAGCGATGTGGTCGATAGGAACAACATACCTTTTACAAACAGATTTACCAAGACGACGATTGTCCTGAAGCCTTTGATGTTAAGAGGAAAGGATGAGGATATATCAAGCATATCTGAAATAATCGGACAGGATTTCAGGAAAATCCGGCAGGAAATTGAAACAAGGAGAGAGCCTATAATGATCCAGTCCGACCAGGTGACAAAGGATAAATTGCTTGGTCTTGGAATAAATGGAGTTTCAGCGATAAACTCCTTGATGAGGTACGACAGCAGCACGGTTGCAAAGCATGTGATCGGTTATTTGAACCGTTCGGACCAGACGGGGGAAACAGGTGTGGAAAAGTCCTATGAAGAGGTCCTGCGCTTTAAAGAAAAGAGCATTGTGGGTGTAATTACAGATGCAAGGAAAAATGCCGTCCAAGGTCTGGGATACAGATTAATAGCTGATGAAAGCAGAAAAAACAAACTGAATGTTAAGTTGACGCTGGATTACCATATACAGAAAATAACAGAGGAGGTAATGGACCGCAGTGGTATGGCAGGTGCTGTGGTGGTAGAGGACACGGGCAGCGGGGATATTCTCGCCATGACAAGCAAACCGGATTTTAACCAGAATGAGGTTCTAAAGTACCTGCACAGTTCTCAGAATGAGCTGTTCAACAGGGC